>NZ_JBMYXF010000008.1:0-83028 GCF_049608145.1 Halocynthiibacter sp. | reverse complement strand
CAAAACATGACACATGTTCGTGGCGCACCGTTCCACCCGCAAACCCAGGGGAAGATCGAACGCTGGCATCAAACCATGAAGAACCGGGTTCTGCTGGAAAACTATTACCTACCGGGCGATCTCGAGCGTCAGATCGGGGCTTTTGTCGAGCATTACAACAACCAGCGCTACCACGAGAGCTTGAACAACGTCACGCCCGCCGACGTCTACTTCGGGCGCGACAAAGCCATCTTGAGGGAAAGGGAGAAGATCAAAAAACAGACAATCAAACAACGCCGCTTGCAACATCAAAAACAAGCGGCATAATCAATCACACAAACGAACCAGAGCCTCCTGTGCTCAAGCCAATCTGATGTCCAACTTTATATGACGACGGACAAGTTGCTCAACTTGCGACACGAATTCGAAGGTCTTCCCTATACGTCCTTCGCCGAGCACAACAACTGGGCTCATCATTAACAAGTCTGACCACTTTTTGACGCCATGAGGCTGATCGCCGAAATACGAAAGGTAGTCTGGATCGCTTAGCGTCTTTTCCTCTGTTGGAGCAAACCGTCTATTAATTTTTGTTGGCATTGTCATTTCTGCTCGGGGTAAATGGATTTTCAATCCAAAACACGATTTACATAGTATCTTTTTTCTAGCAACAATAAAGACTATCCTACCGCCGATGGGAACAGGTAACGTTGATCTCAGCTGGATAGGCACCGCTATCCAAAATCACAACCTCAACACCCTCAAATAAATTTGCTAATCGGCCACTAATTGGCTATTATTTGGCCATATGTGGGATCCAAATTACAACATTCATCCGCGCCTGTTGCGCACCATCCGAGAAATCGGAGAAACACTTGGCACGATCAAGGCGCGGCAGCTGCCGGATGCGCAATTGGCGCGTCTAACTCATGCGGCACGGGCTTTGTCGAGCTTCGCTTCGACCAGCATTGAGGGCAATCCCTTGCCGCTGACAGATGTAAAGCGGTTGTTGAAATCGGCTCCGGCCAAGGCTCGTGATACCGAACGGGAAATCCTCAATTACAATCGCGCCCTCGAATGGGTGCAGCAGGAAGTGCAATCGGGAAGATTTACGCTTTCGACCAACACCTTTGAAACCGTTCAGGGGATGGTGATCGACGGACTGATGGAGAACCCATTTGATGTCGGACAGATCCGCCAGAAACCCGTGATTATCCGCGACCCGCGTCAACAAGATCACATTGCTTTCATGCCACCCGACCATCAGGATGTGGCAAAGCTCTGCGAAGATCTTTTTGCATTTTTGAATGCAAACCTAGAGGAGCTGGATCCAATTTTATTGGCAGGGCTGTTCCACAAACAAGCAGTCCTTATTCACCCTTTTATGGACGGAAATGGTCGTTCAACACGGCTCATGACCACCGCAATACTGGGCATGAGCGGTTTGGATGTGTTCCCGATTTTCTCATTCGAAGAATACTATAATCGCAATGTAACGCGCTATTTCCAGATGGTCGGCGAACAAGGCGACTATTATGATTTGGGTACTTCGGCACGGTTTAGTGATTGGCTGGTGTATTTTTCCGAAGGCATTTTGGATGAATTGAAGCGAGTACAAAAATCGCTACCTACACTTCGCCCACGCTTAGAACCGCACCATCAGGTGTTGCTCGATGCCATTGCTGCTAATAGCTCTATAACTCAGCGCGAGTATGGCGAAATATCAAATCGCAGCCTAGGCGCACGGAAAAACGACTTTGCCTATCTCTTAGAGCAAGGTCTGATCAAACAAGTCGGAAAAGGGCGTAGCGTTCACTACGTTCTAGGGGATTAACGGTAACGGTCACCGCCTTTTTCGCCCCAATTTCTTTCGTTTTCGTTCTGCTTTTCGAGATTTCAAAGCCTTCTTCACCTTGGCTTGTTCGACGGTGTTCTCTTGATCCATAAAGGGCTTTGCAAAGGTGTACGTTTGGGCAAAACTGCGTGGCGAATCTGGGTCCAGTATAAACCGAAGCACCCGCTCGATCTGCGCTTGATCGTACTCACCATGGCGAATGATCCCTAGGGCAGAATAATCGTCATGACAGGCGTCAGGCGACTTTAGCGAAGGCTGTTTCCGTGTCGCAGATGTCCATTTCTCAAGTAGCTGATCGCCTTCTGCTCGCGACAACGCTTGATCTAGCGGGATGTTTTGATGCGCCCGATAGGCCGACTGAAGGATGTTGGCGAACTGAAAGGCCTTGCTCTGCACCAGACCTGTGCTGTTTTCCGCCCGACTGGTGAACATCAGCTGTGTGGCGATCTCAACGGGACTGTAATCTCCGGTTTTCCAAATTGGATGCAGCAAACCTGAAACAGGCTGAACGACATCGCCGTCATTCCACAAAATGGCAATGATGCCATAGAGATCTTTGACCCGGTCGTAATCCAGCAGCCCTTCATCTGTCAGAAGGTCGTAGGCTTCAAGATCAAGCGGATCCATAGGAACTTCGATTTTTTCGCCAGGCTTAAGGCCCGCCTCTCGGATCAATTTTCGGCTTTGGGTATGTTGTTGTGCCGTCGCCAACCATAGCATGGAAACTTTGATATAGTCGCCCAGCGGAAAATCCGCAAAACCATCCCCACGGCCTGCATGAGGAAGAATTTCTTCGATCAAAACTCCTTGTTCACCTTTGCGTAGGTTTCCCCGAACTCTGCCGTCTTTATCCGCCCACAGCCCCCAAATGCCGTCGATACGATCTGTCATGTCATAGCTATTCTGCGTAAATTTTCCCGAAACGCAATTCAAACAAGATGAGAGCTGAGGCCTCACACCCCTAAGTTTGATCTCTTACATTTCTGCCAATACTTATCAGGCCGCCATGTTTTGATCTGCCACGGGCTTCACAACATCAGGAAATAACCCGTGCAAATGGGTCTGTGCATCCGCTCGACGCACCTCTGCCCCCAGGTTTTCTTGGGTATAGGCCCCGAAGGCTCGAATAACGTCTAGGTTCGGGCGTCCGCTTGCATCGCGCATTCCCATTGCTTGCAAAATCCGCTGACTATCAGCTTCGTCATTGTGTCATTCGATAACCTGGTCGTCATCGGTGAAAGCGCGCAAAACCATCGGAACGGGCTGTATGAGGAAAGACTACTTCGATCGAAATTCCTTGATCACCTTTGCGGAGGCATCCTCGGGGCTTCCCTGACTTGTCTTTCCACAGCCTGAAATACAGCCGAAACGATTGGTTGTTCATAGCCTATAGCATTGAAAGATCGACAAAAATAGAAACATTCGCATCGAGGCTCGAGCAAGAGTAGAGTGAGTTCACCTGCTTAAAGCACAAACACTTTGAGCAGATGGCGATTATGGCCCTTTTATTTGCCCACTTTGTATCAGAGCATTTGCTGGTGAAATTTGCGACATGAAATTACTGATAGCATTGTCGACTTGGACTGTTCGCAAATGACTATCAATAAAATCCATCATAATATCGTTAGCTTCAAGAACCTGTTTTGTAGATGCAAAAGCTGTAAACGATGAAATCAACGAAATTGCGGGGCCCAAGTTGTGCCCACGAGAAAAATCATCGGGGATAAGGGAAACTGCGTCTAAAAATGATGGGCTGATATAAAATGTCACCAGCGCACCTACAGAACTAAATCTATCTGACATCTCATTCAGGCGAGTGTCTAGGAGGACCGATGTAAGCTTCTCATCTCCCAAGGCTTTAATGGCTATTGCACCATTTTCTTGTTCCAAATCGGATATGTTCGCCAAAGTTGCCGTTGGAAACACTATGAACACCGCCAGTATCAGAAATTTTCTCAATGCCTAACCCTCTCAATTGATTTTCACACTACTTCATTATTTCATTAAGTCGATCACGCGAGTAACTTTCAATGTCAGGCAGCGTGAATTTTCTGATGTTTTCTGCGTAATACCTGCGGTCTAGGTTAGCTGTCTCCTCAAGAATTTTTTCTGCATAATGCCTCCCCGTTGGGCGGCAACTCTTAATAGCCCCGTCAATCATCTCTGGCTTTGTGAACCGTTTTAAACCTTGTTGATTTTGGATTTCTTGCAAAGCTACTTGGGACAACAAACAGTCGAAATAAAAGGTCCCCGCTGAATTTGCATCAGTTGCGGTGGTCTTGATGTATTCTATTCCCGTCCAGTCACCAGTATTGGTTTGTTGAACGTTTTTTGTTGAGGGGGCCATACACGCGGAAAGTGCGACAACACCAAAAATAATTAATTTCTTCATATTAGTTACCTCTAACAATTGATGACAGTCTATCGAAAAAAGCCCCGAATGCAACGTCCGCAAATTTTCTGCATTTTACTTTAAATCCAACCCACCCAAATCGCCTCCTAAATTGGCTTTTAAATCCGCAAAACCATCCCCACGGCCCGCATGAGGAAGAATTTCTTCGATCAAGATTCCTTGTTCACCTTTGCGTAGGTTCCCCCGAACTCTGCCGTCTTTATCTGCCCGCAGCCCCCAAATGCCGTCGATACGATCTGTCATGTCATAGCTATTCTGCGTAAATTTTCCCGAAACGCAATTCAAACAAGATGAGAGCTGAGGCCTCACACCCCTAAGTTTGATCTCTTACATTTCTGCCAATACTTATCAGGCCGCCATGTTTTGATCTGCCACGGGCTTCACAACATCAGGAAATAACCCGTGCAAATGGGTCTGTGCATCCGCTCGACGCACCTCTGCCCCCAGGTTTTCTTGGGTATAGGCCCCGAAGGCTCGAATAACGTCTAGGTTCGGGTGTCCGCTTGCATCGCGCATTCCCATTGCTTGCAAAATCCGCTGACTATCAGCTTCATCATTGTGCCATTCGATAACCTGGTCGTCATCGGTGAAAGCGCGCATTTGCGTGGTCAGAAGCAGGCCTTTTTCTTCCGGCAAGAAGACTTCACCATCGTAGCCTTTGCCGCCGCCGACCAGCGCATTCAGAGTTTGGCGTAGATCAAGTACCGCCCGCCGATCAAATGGACCGCTGGTGATGGTCTGCAGATGAGTGTTAGAAATACTTTCCACAAAGCCGGTGATCCCTTTGCTTTCGGTGAACCGGTACATGTCCATGGTTTCCGCCAAAAGCCCGATATCTTCAGGTGACCAGCCGGTGACATCACGATCAAACATACCGTCTTTGGTGGAGATAATCATTCGTTCACCATGCATGTAGGTTCCCAGATTAGGGCGCAGTTCAGCCATAGTTTCCACACTGTTATGGATGTATTCTTCGCTGATGACTTTCCCGGTCTCAGGGTCAATGACTTGTTCTTTGCTGCGGGCAATCTGTTTGGCATCAGACCCCGTTTCAAAGTCCGTTTCTGCCTGACCAATCACTTTGCGGATTTCTTCTCGCTCGGCTTCGGTCAAATCGTCTGACTTATCGGTTTCTGCCAAAAATCCTGCGAAAATGGCCGCAGGTGCATCAGCCATCAGGTTGATGCTAGAACGGTCCAAAAGCTGTGTAACAACATCTGCCTTACCTGGTACGGCGTTTATTAGTTGGTCCGCGATGACCAAGGTGCGCTGGACTTTCTCTCGCATCTCTGGTGTCTGCAATGCATCAGGTTTCAATAGCATGTGCAAAGCCCCGATGGTGCCGTGCTCGGTTCTTAACTGGTCCAGCGAACTAATTAGGCCTAAATCGTTATTTTTTGCCTCTTCCATATTTCCCTCCAAGCCGAGAGATGCTCTTAGCTGAGTGGTTTCTTGCTGTTCTTGCCTGAGCATAGCGGCTGAGCCGTCAACCGTATTCGGGATATCTGGATTTTCTGTGGCTACGTGATTTCGCTCTGCTGTTGAGGTTGCGACGGTCGTTTCTTGCTTTGCTAAAGAAGCTTGGCGATCAGCCAACACCGTTTCTTGTTCGCGAACATCATCGGTTAATGTGGCAATTTCTGCATCGTTCTCAATCTTCTGACTCAGTTGAGAGATCCTCAATTTGAATTCTGGGTCGGTGGCATCATCTTCAGACAATAGCAAAGTAGGATCTTCAAAAAGTTCACGGCAATCATCCTCAAACAACTGACATTCTTGGGTCGCCTCATCCCTAAACTCGAGTGGACAAACATCGGCAAAATGCGCCTCGACGAACTCTCCCAGACGGATGTTTCGGGCTTCGGCAGTTTCGGCCCCGACAACGCATTCTGTTTGCAAATGTTGTAAATCAGCTGAGGTTTCCGCACAGGCGGCATCCCGCTCGGCCAGTCGTTCGGTCTCTGATGCGGTCAGTGTTTCTATGCTTACGTATGCCGATTGAGTTTCTGACATCATGAAAAATTCCACTTATTATAGCAGAATTAAACAATAATTTCAAATCTCTAAGAATTAAGAAATACTCTCTTTCAAGTAATTTGCCAAAATTCTATCCGCTTCATCAAGCATCGCTTGTTGTCTTTCTTGGCTTTGTTCGATTTGATTTTCAAGTTGTCGTTGGATCACCCATTGCCCATTGATGGCAACGATTTGGGCAATAACAGTGTTATTCTCGTCAATAATCTGCGCATTGGCATTCATCGTTATCTGGAGGTCTTCCGATTGCTCCACGATCTCATTAAATCGGATGCGCAAATCAGCCAAAATAGCTTCTTGTTCGGCCAATCTATCCGCTAACTCACCATTTCGGCATTCGTGTAACAATGTCTTTTGATCACTACGGCTCAAGGCAATCCCTGTATCACGGGCCAAATCACGTTGTTCCCGCACGAACCCAACACAATCGGTTACTTGGGTCGTGGTTTCCGTCGTCGCGGCCAACACCACTGTGCCCTGCTGCTCCTGCGCTTCGGCTGCACCGGTTAACCCTGCAGATAAAGCCGCCGCTTGTGCCAACCGATTGAATGCACCCATTTTTTGAGGAGTTATGTTATCCTTATTTTCTACCCAAGATGTTGTTTTTGTCAAACTTTCTTGACAAAAAACTTTTGACATAGGGGTAAGTTGACCAGTAAGAAGGCCAATAGGGCTGCGACGCTTATTACCATCTGGGGGCGTTTGGCGATTTGTGGTTTTGTGATGTTTGGGCATTTCAAACCTCCTTAAAACAATCATATTTTCGGGCGAGATCCAGCGCTTCGTTGCGCTCGATCCCGAGATAGGCTGTGGTGGATTGGATGCTTTTGTGGCCCAGCAGTAGTTGCAGCATTTCAGGGCGCACACCTTCACGATACAAATGCGATGGTTTGGAGCGACGCAGGCTGTGGCTGGAATACTCGGCTGGTTCCAGCCCCGCGATGTCGGCCCATTTCTTGACCAAACGCCGTAGATAATTGGTGCTCAACGGTTGGTTTGCGCTGCGATCAGACACAAATAAGAAATCATCCATGTCCAATTTCGCGATCGCGCTATGAGCACAAATCGCGGATTGGGTGAATGGCGTAATCGCGGCCACTACGGGCGATTTGGTTTTCTGTTGGTTCCAGATGAATTCTGATTTCGGATGCCGGTTCGCTTGCATGACGTCAGACAACCGCAAGCGCAGCAGGTCCGAGCCCCGCAGCATCGTGTCGACGCCAAGACAAAACAGGGTCAAATCTCGGTAGCGTTTTTCACGCTGCAGGTGCTGGGTAATGGTTTTGATATCTTGAAGCGAAAACGGCTTTTTCTGACCGACAGCGCGGTCTTTGTTCCAGGGGGCATTCATGTTGTTCGGGTGAGAAGACAGCACATCCACCGGCCCGCTTTTTCGGAAAGCGTGCGTTATATTGCTCTGAAACAGCGCGTTTTGTGTGTATTTTCAAGTGCTAAGAGGGCCGAGTGTTCGTAGAAGCAATCTCAGTATGTCAAAATGAGCCGACAGGTCAAAACAACCTGCCGCCAGGTTCCGCTTTCCGAAAAAGCGAGACTTAGAATATATTGAAGTAGCGCCTATTTTCGATACTGCCCCCCCCCTCTGAAGATTAAGTTTGAATGAACCTAAGTCATTGACATATTTCAAACTTCTGAGCTTATGATAAATTATGAGTTGCAAAAATATCGGTTCCGCAGAGGTTGAAAGTATCACTTTGCAAGAATTAGACCCGTTGCTCAAGCAAGCCGCAGGGCATTTGATTGACTCTTTTTTCGCTGCAAATTCAATTAATCATACAGATGAAATCAACATATGAATGCATCCTGCTGGTTCGAATTTCTACGACGAAGCAATTACAGGAAAGTGACAGCCCCGAACACCAAATCAGACGAGGCCTCGCTTGCGCTGAAAAACGCCTTGGCGTGCCAAAAAATCGGGTTTTTATTCTAACCGAGGCATATTCAGGTCGCAAAGAGGATCGCCCCAGCCTTGACCAAGCCTATGAAATGGTCCGCGACACACGCATTCCGTATTTACTTGTATATGACATCGACCGGCTTACACGTGCAGGTGCTGCTCAATATGAAGCCATAAAAAGCCGCTTCAAATCCGTTGGATGCGACATCGTTGATGTGAAAGGGATTATCCAACCGGATAGCAACACACTTGAGGGGACTGGCAGCTCTTTTGGACAGGACTTTACCTATGATTGGTCTGTTTTTGCTGTTTCGGAAAAAGCCGAAGTTCTTGAAGCTCAAATGGCAAAAGATGAGGCCCGCAAGATCCTCAGCCGAACAATTCCGATCCTAATTGCCAATGCACAAGAAGGTCGGACAAATCGGGTCGCGCCGTATGGCTTCAAAAACTCCCGAATTATCGATGCATCTGGAAAACCTCAGCCCTCAAAGTCGATATTTGAAGATGAAGCATGGTATGTACGAAAAATTTTCGAAGAGAAAGCAGCCAACCGTGATGCGCGGGCGCTCTGCGATAAACTGAACAGTCTCGGATATAGATCGCGAACACGGCGAAAGTGGAGCCAAGACGGCGGCAAAATCATCGGGACGCTGGGCGGCTTACCTCTTACACCACGCGATGCGCAACTCATAATCGAGCGCCCTGTTTACGCTGGCTTTATTCAAGAAAAATGGACACACCACCTGCCTGTTCCTGCCAATCACGAGGCCATTGTTTCAATCGATCTATGGAATGCCGCGAATAAAGGGCGGTGGCGGTTGATCAAAGATGCAGACAGCCCAACCGAGTGGAGTATTCTAGATTTAAAAAACACGCCGGAAAGACGTGCCTATCTCCGAGAAAGACCTGACTTCCCATTCAAACCCTACCTCACATGCCCCAGCTGCACAAAATCAGTAAAAGCCAGTTTTTCCAAAAGTAAAAATGGGAAAAGATTTGGGTATTACCACTGCAATCGAGGACACAAGCATGTGGCCTTGGGCCGCGATAAGATGGAAAACCATCTGAAGAAAATACTGAAGAACCTCACTCTCAGTTCAGATGCAGCAGCAAGATTTGAGACCCATATCAGAAATGTGTGGGTTGAGCGTGTTGGGGGCTTGAATAAACATCTTGCCGCGAAAGGGCGAGAAATCTCAGCCCTTCGAGATGAAGCCGACGGGATTTTTGAATCGATAAAAATCGCGTCCAGCCCCCTAATCATTGGTAGACTCGAACGAGAATATGAAGATCTTCAGCAACGTATAAAATTGCTGGAAGCAAAACGTGACCACGAAGAATACACAGAAGACGACATGAACCGCGTGATCAAGTGGGCGCGGTATTTGGTCGAACACCTTGATGAGGTTCTGATCGACGCCCCCTCAGAACCAATCCGCAGTTTATTTTGGTCTTTGATCTTCACGGGACCAGTTAACCTCGATGACCTTAAAAATCGAACACCCGAGATTTCAGTCCTGGTGCGGGATAAGTCCGTATCTGAAAATGAAAAAAACAGTCTGGTGGGCAGCACTGTATTCGGGTCGAACACTTTGACTGATGAGCTGATCAGATGGGCGGATCTGCTGCTACCCCTCGCCGACGTGCTGGATGCACATATATCGTTCAAATCCAATTGTGCCGCCTAAACCTTACCCAAAACACAGTCAAACACCAAATATTTGACGGTAAAAATAAGATCAGTAGAATAAGGGATTACCTCGCCTCTTAACACAATTGAGAACGACCCTTATTGCATGAACCGGATTTCTTCACCACGTCATTTGGACGTAAATCACATCGAATGCTATGCAAGGGAACCGGCTACTCGGGTGGCTGAAGCTTTTGTCAAGTTGAGTGATTCTTATTCTACCGAACTACTGACGCAAACCTATACCCTCAACAGCGAGTGGGAAACCGCCAGCAAAAACAAATATCAAGGAAAAGCGGTTGAGCTGATGCAGAAAGCGCGTCGGGCCAAAGTCAAACTGGACTTTAAACGCTCAGTCAAAGCGGTGTGGGATGCGTTTCGTGACGCGAAAATCGCAGAACAGGAGTTCCTATATCTACATGACTTGTTTGCGCCTGACATATTACCTGAAGATTACCTATCTCACGTACTGAAGCACCTACATGCAAACGATGACCTTCCCCACCCAAGGTGTGTTATCGACGGATTAGAAATTTATGAACGTTTACACAAAGAGCCGAAGCCACACTATGAGTTTGGCTATCAATGGATTGGCCCGCGAGAAGTAAGCTCGCGGGCTTATGATCGGGTGGAGATGTTGCGTCGTCGTTGAACGCTATGATTTAGGTTCGTTTTCGGGCCATTTCTAGGGCACCATACTCAGAAATATTCTGTATCATATAGTCAAAAGAGCTCTCGCTGAAATGGCTATCGCTTAGCTTCTCCAAGCACTTATTAGCAAACACAGAAAAGTTGTCTCGGGTCACGCCTTCTGTTCCGGTATTCATGTCATAGATGTGAGGCTCAGGGATCTCTGAATTTTGCATCCTTCGTAGGGCCAACGGATAGTTGATAATCGTGTCCTGGCTGTAATTAGTTCCCATTAAGGAACCGGTTAGGACAAACTGTGGTATCGCCTCACGTCGCGTGGGGGAAACCGCGATACTGAGATTTGCGGGTTTAATGATTTCATCTGTCGAATAGTTAACAAAGGTACCGTATAGGAACCCTGCTGTAATAAAGAGATTACCAACATAAAAAATCGTATTATGCTGGCTCCAACGCCACCAATAAGCATTCAGTACCGGAGAAGAGACTTTGCTTTTCTTAATGTGAAGAATTTCGCCATAAACACTCCCATTGTAGAGGTTGCCTGCCCTCGTTAGGCTGGGACGGGCTAAAAAATAGGTTCCACAAAGGACGCCATTGATGTGATCTTGGCGCATCTCCCAGTAATCCTTACGGCGCAACGTTTCGGCATCTAGAGATCGTGTCACTGCCAAAAAGTGTTGGCCCTGCTTCTCACGGATGATTGCCACCCCAAAACGTACAAAAGTCAGGTCACATTGCTGGCGCGTTGACTTTTCCAGTATATCTCCGCTGAGGTCGCTGTTAAGAAAAGTCAAAATAAAATCAATCGTCTTATTCTGAGGATACCCCTTCCCCGAACCAAACTTTTCGATGCCACGCTCTGTCGGATAGGCTGACAACAGGTCCTGTGGGACGTCACCTTTTGCTTTGAAGTCCTTCATCCGCTCACGGAGAGAGCTGGGCTCTACATTTAACTCTGAGCAAAGTTGCGAAAACCAACCAACCTGGAGGCCCACTTCTTCGGCAATTTCTTTTCTACGGGACATCCCCCCTCCTTGCGCAGCAATAAGCTTTAGCTAGAGCATACATGTAGTTCCGAACAATACCAGCACCAAAGCAATGCTATTCAGAATCTGCAGTGCCTAGATGTTCGAGCAGTTAACTGTGTCGAATGAACAAGCTGCAAACCGTCTACAAGGCATACTGTCGCATACAGCCCAGCTGGATAGATTTTTCGCCCAATGCTATAAACTTTTCATTATAATTCGGAACAACACACCACTCAACGCAAGGTATTCATAAATAATTACGCCCCCCCCCTCGCCAAGCCGGAGAGATGACACTATGTTGATTGCGGAACAAAGCCCTTCATTTCGACAATTGTTCGGAAGGGTCATGGAGAAGTCGCAATATGAAAATCATGTTGCATGGGCAGGGGGCGTCAATGGCAACGAAACGAGTGATCGTGCGGCTTGTTAATTCGTCGTTTGTAAAACCCAGCTACAATGCAAAAAACAACAAACGCTGGGAGGATACAACCCTCCGCAGCGTTTTTTACTGTGCGAGTTGATCGCCAAGATGGATGAAAGGAGCGCGGCACGCTCAGACCTGTACCTGTAAATAAAACCCTTCAAATTGCACAGCAAAGAAGAGGCCTGACTTCGCTCTCGCAGTCAAATGATCCGCCCGAAAAATCCATTGTGTTACTTTTACACATTTCAGGAGGTTTCACTACGGGATTTACTTTATTTACCTGGAAAGTTTGAGTATTCTCATGCCGTATATAATAAGCTATGGAAAAAGAAAAAATCCAGTCTCCAAACGAAAACTCCCTTGAAGAAGATACTAAAAAGCAACTTTCAACCAAGGAAGCTGTTCTGTTTGCCGCCGCCACCGCTAGAAAGGCTCAGCTTAAGGCTAGGGCCGACTATTGGAGAGAAAGGACGCTGGAGACTGTTTCACACTCTATTGCGGGCGAATGAAGCAATTTACAGGAAGTATTGGGGCAATCAGTGACAGACGAAGAGGTGGACCACGCACTGAGTGCATTGGTGGATGAATTAACACAGTTAACCGAATTTTTTAGCACGCTCGAAAAAATTGCCCAAGTGATAAGGTCAGCATACAGTGATGACACTTCAAAACTTGATTCCCCGAACTTTTTAGTCGACTTTAAAACTAGCGTGTTTGATCGTATGATTGAAAGAATTGGGGAGCTTTCTCACGCTCCTATCGCAACAAAGCACAAAACCTTTACAGCTCTAAGAGAAAATGTCTTCGTTGAGAAGAAAAGTGGGATTGCTTATCTAGTTCAGTTCTTTAACTCCTTACGACAACACAATATTCTGCCGGAAAGTTTAGCAGAAGGACTATTTAGTCAAGTTGCTTCCCTTCAAACAGCTAGGTATGATGCCCATCAGTTAAGCATTACAATAGTTAATGATGGAAAAATTGAAAACCTTTCTGTCATGAGGGATATGTGCGCGGTTGCAGAAGAGATTAAGGTTCGATTGCCAGAGGTTGTTACATCAGGAAACCCCGATCATATAAATGAGCCTGCACCGGTTTCGTTAACTGAGGCGGATAGTACTACTTATGGTGAAAAGCTTGCAAATGTCGTCAGGTATCCAGCGACTACATTAGTACTGATTTTTTTGAGTACGATGGCTGCATCCGGCTCATTGCTATTCTTTTTGCAATTAACCTCCTCACTTCCGCTGGAAACTTGGCACATAGTTGTAGGCTCAGTTTTTCTGGCTGGTTTAGTTACAGTTTTTATAAACCAACGACACCCGAACAAGCATTTTAGAACGGCGTTCTACGTGTGTATTTTTGCTGGCTCTACACCAAATATGTACTTATTTGCCCTGCTTTTAATTGATCCTCAAAAAGCAGTTCAACTCGCGACCTGGCTCTCTCCTCAGACAACTTTCATGATCATCTTATGTGCCCCCATAGCTTTGATTATCGAAGGGGTCACGAATATAATCCGAGAAAAAACAATGGGACGATCGGCAGGTGACTAGATCCTTAATGTGCGAAATCTATGGCGTCTGCAAAAAGACCCTGGTCCGCATATGACATTGCGCCCAATGGATCGCTATTTTGAAGTTATCCCATCAGAGGCGCGGCGGCGGGTTGCCTCTTTTCAGTATTCCCCATGACGGCAACAGATCTTTCCCAAACCCTTGGTTGCTCAGAGCTTGTCACCCATGAATTGCTGACGACTGGACACAACACCGCCAATGGCTTTCGAGAGTTGGCCAACATTTGGACCTTTGATTTAATGTTGGAAGCCAAGCGAGCGATCAGCAAAAAACGTGAGATCCTGTCTGCAGCGTATAACAAGCTTCCCGACGATAAAAAATGGACGTGGGATGATGCGACAGAAGATGTGAAGGCGACACGCAAAAACCGCAAAAATCTTTCAAAAGAGACCCGCCAAATGCTTGAAGCCTTTGAGCGGACACAGGCGACTTGGCAAACGTTCAGGTTGGCGCGAGCCCGTGTGGCCGATCTGCGCGGGAAAAGTGATCATGAACTTTTGACCGCAGTTTTTGAGGCCGCTCACGCCGCAAACGAACTTCACGCCCCTGAGAAAGTTATTGAGGGACGCACCATATATGAGGCAATGTTGAGAGATAGAGAATTGCTCTGTGATCTGGGAGTGATCCCAAAATAGATTTGTGAGGGTGTGATGGATTTTCGAGGACGTTATGAAAAAGACCGGGACGAACGCGTCTCTGCCGCCCAGAATCAAAACTACAAGCAAATGTATCAGCAGGTTTTGGCAGAGAATGAAGCCTTTCGGGCGAAGCTCGGGGAAATTACCGCCAGTCATGGCGAGCTGCAGGCACAAATGGCCGACCTGCTCACCCAATTCGAGCTTTTGAAATCAACCAATAACCAGCGCGCCGCAGACCTGCTGCAGATTTCCCAAAATATGGAAGCCATGGTGGCCACGGCATACGAACAACAAAGCGATGTCTTGACCCGATTTAAAGCGGATATTGCCGGGCGGTTGGGCGCAGCCAAGGCTGAGTTGGAATAAGTCATGGCCGATCAAAACGAACTAGAGACGCGTCAACAACACCGCTTGGAGCAAATTCGACTACAAGCACAGTTGCACGATCAACGGCATATCCGTGCTGACGAGTTCGATGTTGAGGTGGAGCGTTTACGCGGTGATAATGAACGCTCCCTCACACGCCTGACCCATGAGCTGGATATTGAGAACCGCCAACTCGACCTACAATACAACGAGTTTAAGAATAGTCAGCAGTTGCGCCTGGAAGCGCTGCAAATCGCAGTCAAACAGCAGGATGATATGTTCCGGCATTTCTGGGCGCTTGATGCGGAAGTGTTGGGGCTGGAAACGCGGCTGATTGAGAAGAAAGCTGATGCCGTTATCGCCGAACAGTTTTCGGCACAAACCCATCGACAAAGCATGGAGGCGAAGACCAGCGATCAATACCATGACCGCACGATGTCCGAAGAAGAACGGATGACGCTCAGCCATAAAAACGAACTCGATAAAGATAATTTCGAATTCAAAGAGCGCCTTAAGATCACCCTGATGCGTGAGTTTGGTAATGTCGCAGAAGCCAAGATCAATGCCACACTTGAAAAACTGGCGCGCGAGGGCAAAATCTGAAGGTCCAGACGTCGATGGTGGCGTGGCAGATCACTCATACAATGTCAGTTGAGATGGCACCGTTTTTGCCAACGGCAGGGTATCAGATTGTTTGATCTTGAGGGAATGAAGCGCACACATGGGACGGTGAACGAGATCAAGCTCAAGAATGAGCTGGTAGTTAAAGGTCTAAACACCCCCTAAGTGTAATCGATGACTGATAAAACGGACTTTCTAGACAGGGGGCTTTTCTCAGGGCTAAACTAAGGAATATTCTAAGGACATTTTGTGTAAAACTTGATGGCAGGAATGAGGGGTGTCAAAATATGTTGACCACGCTGGAAAGAGCCTTGCAACAGGTCGATAACTTACCAGTCGATATGGGCGGTCTCCCCGTGAATGCGAACGATGGCATTGTGGGACACTGGCAACTGGAAAACGCCGTCGTCCTAGCCGTTGAGGCCATGAGTAAGGTGGCGCGGACATCTGGAAAATTTTTGACCTATGACGAGGTTCAGCGTTGCCTAAACGCTAAGGATCAGCGTCCCATCGCGCCCAATCCAGACGACCCACAATTTGATCCGCCCCACATTTCCTATGACAGTCCCGAGGAGCGCCAGATCGCGCGGGCTTATCGCTATCAACAAGCCTATAAATCCTATGAACAGACGCTACAGACGTATCAGAAAACCGCCGCAGAGACCGATAAGATCCGCCGATCTTTCGGTTATGGTTTGGCACATTATCTGGGGTACGCTCAGCATGCGTTGGCTGGATTGGAGGCATCACCCGACGGTGAAACGCCTGTGGATGCGGTGGCGGCGTTTCTCAGTAAAAAACGGTGCCTGCCCATCCCCGAAGCTGCGGCGGAATACGGCACTTTCATTGTGGGCAACCATGGTTCCGGTAAATCTGAGGTGATCAAACAGCGGGTTTGGCATTATTTGAACAAACCGAATGCGCGCGAAACCATCGTGGTGATCGATCCGCATGGTGAAATGGCCCCTGAGATAGCGCGGATGAAGCCGAACTATGGCAGTGATCGGCTTGTTTATATTGATCCAACTCTAGATGCGGGTTTTACGCCGTGCCCCGATCTTTTAAACACGCCGGATAAATCGCCCGACAACCTGTTTCGCGAAGCCGAATTCTATGGTTCTGCGTTGCGCATGATGGCGGGGAACATGGAAGCCAGCACCACCGGAAACATGGAAAGCCTCTGTCGCAACTGTGCGCATGTAGTGCTGGAACACGATCAGTTTAATCTGGCCGACTTATTGGATTTACTGGCCGTTGAAGCGCCCAAGAAAGGCCAATTGGCACCAGATCCACCGCCTATCCTAGAAGCGGCCCTGAAGGGATCCGTGAACTCTCGCGTACAGCGTCATTTTGAGCATCAGTTCATGTCCAGCCGATATAGTATGGCCAAAAGTGCGCTGTATGGCCGGATCGAACGAATTATCGCCGCACCAATGCTGCAGCGGATGTTGCTCAACCCACCAACTTTCAATGTTGGCGAATTGATTGAACAGCGCAAAGTCATTGTCATTAATCTGCCCTTCAAGGATCTGTCCAAACCCGTCACGGCCATGATCGGCCAACTTATCATGGCACAGATCATGCTGGCGGTGCTGAAGCGCGATTTCAGCCGGATCAAAGAGTATCCGCCAGTTCATATTTACATCGATGAAGCGCAGCATCTGGTCAGCCATGAAACCGCAGAGCAGATCAACGAGTTTCGGAAATTCGGCTTTAACCTGACGCTGGCCACGCAATATGTGGATCAGTTTCCGGCAGATATTCTAGAGGCTGTCAAAGGTTTAGGCGTTCAAATCGCAGGGTTTTGTGAAGGCAAGAACTTGGCCGCGATGAACAGTATTTTCGATCTGACCAGCAAAACCAAAGATCTTGATGAAACAGTATTGCTCAAAAACCAAACGGTTGGCCAGTTCCATATCAAATCGCGCGGAGCCGAGGGCGCACCACCGATCAAAACCCGCCAGTTCACCACCGACACCAATCTGATTTTTAAAGGTGCGAAATGGCGCAAACAAAACGCAGATCGATATATGACCGATGCGGAATGGGCCGAGACGCGTGCCATTCAACTCAAACGGTACTACCGTGCCAATTCAGCGCTACCTTCGGAACGCTTTGATGGCAACGCCACGAGTCCGCAAACCCGCGCAAGTGATCATCTCAGCCCCCTTGCGCCCGACAAAGGTTATAATGATTAAACCATGACCCACCTTCCTCCAGCTGCCGTTAAGATCCTCAGGGCTCTTTGTTACTTCCACTATCTGACCAAACCGCAGATGGTGGAACTGGGGTTGGCGAAATCTGTGGGCAGTTTGGACAATCACGCCATGCCCTATTTGGCCCCGAAACGTGACAAACAGACCGGCCAAGAGATCATTCCGAGAGGCAAACGCAAATCGGCGTTTTTGTGCGATAGTCTCGCTTACGGCCTGCGGGATCTGAGCGACAAGCCGGGTAAAAACCATTTTATGTATTATCTGACCCAAGCAGGTTTAGATCGCTCCTATTGGGAGTTTGAGATGGAATTTCAGAACGGTGATGGAGACCTTCAGGCCGAAGACCTTTGGATTCCGTCCCCCCACGAACAGCTTTCCAACGATTTCCATCATCGCCGCCACTATGTGTCAGCCCATATTGCCATCCGCCAATGGGCCGCTCGCGTGGGCGCAAAGGTCGACTTCTGGCAGCATTATTATCAGGCCGATCCCAATCGCCAGAAGCTGCATGGGCGACCACCCAGTCGGAACCGCTTGGTATGGGATGTCACAGGGCGTAAACACTGCACCCCCGATGGCATCTTGGGCATCACACATGATGGAAGATCACGGATTTATCTTTTGGAACTGCATCACCGCACACCAACCAAGTTGGTGATTGATCAGATCTATCGCAATTTCCGCGCGGCTCGAGCGATCAAAGCAATGTTTCCGGATTACCCCACAAAAAGTGACCCCTATGTCTTGTCGGTATTTACCGATACGGCTGATTTGAAGGTCGTACAGCGACATGCTGACAGCAGCGAGGTATTTGCTGCTGTGAAAGCTGGACTGCGGCTGCAGGCTCTTGAAGCGCTTCTGCAGCCCAATGAGAAAAGCGACCAGAGTTCCCTCTGACCGCTTTTAATTCCTGGGCTTTGATATCTGCCTCACCCCTTCTACCAAATCCGCCCAAGCGCCAAACCAGGATCCTGAAGGTAAGCCTGCGCAAAGGCGCGTTGGTCACTGATGTAAGTCTTGAATTTCTCGTAAAACTGCCGTTGTCCGACGACTTCGGCGGTGAGCAGTTCAATCCAATACGCCGTCTGGTGATTTTTGCCATAATGCTCTTTCAGCTGCTGAACCTGCATATGGCAAGTGGCGCATTCCCCGAGGAATGAAAAATCATAGCCGCCCCGCCAATGACACCAGTCGTGCCATGCCCGAAAGGCAAAGTTGACGTCTCGATCACCAAAAATCGTATTTTCAGATCCTTCCCGCGCCACGATCAACGGTTTGCCTGAATTCATGTGTTTGTTCAGCCCGGAAAAGCTTGATGGCGCGTCATCACTCACCTGAAAATCTGGGCAACACCGTCATGTCTGATCGAGAACAGCAGCGTTCAACTCAGGATCAAATGGACGCGGTGAAAGGGTCGCTTGCATATTCATGTCAGTCTCCATTTTTAGAATGGAAACCACGCTACAGGTCACAAAACCCCCTGTAACCGTTTGCTATATTGAGATAAAATTATCTATGAGGCTGAATGTTCAGTTATGGAAATCTGATCACAATTCTGTGATAGTGAAAAACGGCGACCCGAATTTGCGCAAACGAGCCGCCGCCGCTCCGTTAGGAGCTTGCTTGGTTACTGCGTAACTCTAGCCGTTCTGTGAGCCAGTCCATTACTTCGCTTTCCACCCATCCGACACGGTTTGGGCCGAGCTGTACCCTTTTGGGAAACTTGCCTGCCTTCTCCAGTCTCGCAACGTGCTGCGGCGAATATAAAACCAGTTCCTTCAGATCGCGTTTTGACAGTATCCTCATCACAATGTCTCCTTAAGATAAGGAGCATCGCGATGCCCCGGTTGCAGTTGCCCACGGTCCGAGGAGTTTTAGGATACTGGAATCATAGCGGAACATAAAGCATCACCACAGCGCAGATTTCAGGGTGGCGCAAAAGGTGGCTTGCAAAAATCGCACTTACCTTAAGGTATTGATTTTATGTTGAAATTACGGAATTGTTGGTGCCCAGAAGAGGACTCGAACCTCCACGTCCATACGGACACTAGCACCTGAAGCTAGCGCGTCTACCAATTCCGCCATCTGGGCACGGGTTGGTGAGGGCGGATTTAGACCTGTGGGCGGGGGGTGTCAATGCGAAAAGCTGTGTTTTTGAGTATTTCGGTGAATTCTTTGGCCGTGCGGGATGACGGCACCTCAAAATCATGGACGTGCTAAGCAATTCCGGTGAACTTGACGGATTTTCCGACGCCTGCGCGGCTTTGCGCCTTGTTTGCGTGGGGCGGGGGCGTTATTCCGGTAATTAGGAATTTCCCGGAGGATACCCAATGACCAGACTTGTCACCATCTTCGGCGGTGCCGGCTTTGTCGGACGCTATATCGCACGGCGTATGGCGAAAGAGGGCTGGCGTGTGCGGGTTGCAAGCCGTCGTCCGAACGAATCGATGCATGTGAAACCCTATGGGGCGCCTGGCCAGGTTGAACCGGTGTTTTGCAATATTCGCGATGACGCCTCTGTTCGTGCGGTGATGCAGGGTGCGGATGCGGTGGTGAACTGCGTCGGGCTTTTGGATGAACGTGGTCGACAGACATTTGGCGCGGTCCAGGTTGATGGTGCGGGGCGCATTGCACGTATTGCGGCAGATCTGGGGGTTGATCGTCTGGTTCATTTGTCCGCGCTGGGGGCGGATGAAAGCAGCGATAGCAACTATCAGGTGACAAAAGCACAGGGCGAAGCTGCGATTCTGGAACATTTCCACGATGCTGTGATCCTGCGCCCTTCAGTTGTTTTCGGTGCGGAAGATGGTTTCTTTAACAAGATTGCAGGGTTGTCCCGCTTTGCCCCGGTAATGCCGGTGGTTGCCGGTGGCGTAAAGTTGCAGCCCGTCTATGTTGATGATGTGGCGCAGGCTGCGGTTGCCGGGGTTGTCGGTGCAGCCGCGTCTGGCGTCTATGAATTGGGGGGCGCTGAAGTTGTCACGTTCCGTGAGGTGATGGAAAAGGCGCTTGAGGTGTCCTATCGCAAGCGCATTCTTTTTGGTCTGCCGATGTTCATTGCCCATATCGAAGCAGCGGTTTTGTCATTCATTGAAACTGTGTCCCTCGGGGCAATCCCGAACTTTCTGATGACGCGTGATCAGTTGCGTGCGCTAAGCACAGATAACACCGTGTCGGAAGACGCGAAGACCCTTGCAGATCTGGGGATCGAACCCGTGCGCATGGACAGTGTATTGCCGGATTATCTGTGGCGGTATCGTCCATCTGGTCAATATGATGACATCCGTGATTCAGCCGCGAACCTGCGTGGTTGATCAGGCGGCATATGCCAGCCACAACAGGGCCGCACCCAATAGCACACGGTAGATCACATAGGGCGTGAAGCTGACGCTGCGCAGCAGGCGCATCATTAATGTCAGGGCCAATAAGGCCGCGACGCATGAAAATGCGGCTGCGATCGCGCCATCTTTTACGGCTTGTAAATTGGCTGTCGCCGCAACTTCGATACCCAATAATCCACCCGCGGCAAGGATGGTTGGGATCGACATCAGCATCGAAATTCTGGCCGCGTCTTCACGGCCAAAGCCAAGGATGCGTGCGCCGGTGATGGTCGCACCGGATCGAGACGTTCCAGGGATCAGGGCAACGGCCTGCCACAAGCCAATGACGATGGCATCGCGAAAACCCCAGTCTTTTGTTTTTCGGGTGGTATTCCCTTTTTGGTCAGCGAAATATAGCACAATGCCAAAGCCGATCATGGTGGCGCCAATCACTTTGATGGATCGCATCATGTCATCCGCGCCCGTCAGTTTCAGCATCAGGCCGAATATGATGGCGGGAATGGTGGCGATGATCAGAAGTAGGGCAAGTTTCGCGCCGGGGGTGTCGATTTTACCGCGGGCGAGGCGGGGCAGGCCAAGGGCGGCTTCGGACACTTCGCGCCAGAAGAAAATCACCACAGCCACCAATGTGCCAAGGTGCACGGCGACGTCGATGATCTGGCCTTGATCTTGTGCCCCCGTCAGGACGGGCAGCAGGATAAGGTGACCAGAGGAGGATACTGGCAGGAATTCTGTCAGGCCCTGAATGATGGCGACGAGAAGCAGGTGGAATAGGGACATTGGCGTGCTCGAATCAGTTTTCCCTAAAGGTAACCTGGTTGATTCGAAAGGGAAGCAAAGAGATAGGTATTGATTAGTGACCTAATTTTGCCGCGCCCTTACGTGATTTGGCTGAATTTTCCTTCAAATTTCACATATAGGTCAGCAATAATGACTTTTAAACCGATAATGCCTTGTATAGAAGGGCGGGACCACAGCGGAGATGAGCCATGGCAGAGAACCCTATGTTGAAGTTTACAGATGTATCACGTGATATGCCTGAAAAGCGTGACGCAAGCGTGCGGAATGAAGATTTCAATGAGATCTATGCCGAATTCGCCAAGGCCAAGGCCGAAGAGCAGGCCAGTCGGTGCAGCCAATGTGGCGTGCCTTACTGCCAGGATCACTGCCCGCTGCATAACAACATCCCTGATTGGCTGCGCCTGACAGCAACCGGCCGTTTGCGCGAAGCCTATGAAATGTCTCAGGCGACAAACACCTTCCCGGAAATCTGTGGCCGTATTTGCCCGCAGGATCGCCTGTGTGAAGGCAGCTGTGTGATAGAACAATCCGGTCATGAAACAGTGACCATCGGGGCGATTGAGAAATATATCACAGACACCGCCTGGGAAAACGGCTGGGTTACGCCGGGTATCCCGCGTCGTGAACGTGATCAGTCTGTCGGCATCATTGGCGCAGGCCCAGGCGGTCTTGCGGCGGCGGATATGCTGCGTCGCGCCGGGCTTCAGGTGACGGTTTATGACCGGTATGACCGTGCGGGTGGTTTGCTGACATATGGCATCCCTGGCTTTAAGCTTGAGAAAGATATTGTCATGCGCCGCAATGACCAACTGGCGCAGGCCGGTGTGGAATTTGTCCAGAACTGTAATGTCGGCGAAGACATTTCCTTTGACGCAATCCGGGGCAAACATGATGCCGTGGTTCTGGCGACTGGTGTGTATAAATCCCGTGACTTACAGGGACCTGGCGCGGGTTCTGATGGTGTTGTGCAGGCGCTGGATTATCTAACCGCCAGCAACCGCCAAAGCTTTGGTGATGATGTTGAGGAATTTGATGATGGCACCCTGAATGCTGCTGGTAAGAAAGTGGTTGTGATCGGGGGCGGAGACACGGCGATGGACTGTGTGCGCACCGCAATTCGTCAGGGCGCGACATCTGTGAAATGCCTGTATCGCCGCGATCGCGCGAATATGCCTGGTTCCGTTCGTGAAACCACAAATGCCGAAGAAGAAGGTGTGGAATTCGTCTGGCTTGCCGCGCCCAAAGGCTTTGCCGGTGATCCGGTGAATGGCGTGATGGTGCAAAAGATGCGTCTGGGCGCGCCGGATGCATCTGGCCGCCAAAGCCCTGAGGTGATCGAAGGCGCGGATTATGTTGAAGAGGCCGATCTGGTGATCACAGCCCTTGGGTTTGAGCCAGAAGATCTGCCGACACTTTGGAATACGCCAGAGCTGGAAGTGACCCGCTGGGGCACTGTTCTGACCGATGGTGCAACGCATCAAACACGTTTGTCCGGGGTCTGGGCCGTGGGTGATATCGCGCGTGGTGCCAGCCTGGTTGTCTGGGCGATCCGGGATGGTCGCGATGCAGCCGCCAATATTCTAGAAAGCCTGAACGAGTCAGCCAGCGTGGCTGCAGAGTGATGTAATCAACCTATGCACAACCTATGCATACATTATGCATACAGGATGCAGGGGTTGAAATCTTAACATGTCAGGGACGCTGACTGAAATCTGGCAGAAGTAAATGGAGGGTAAAGCGATGACAGAACAGACCGGCAAATGCATGTGTGGCAATGTGCGCTTTACCGCCCGTGATATGCCGTCTGAATATGGTGTATGCCATTGCGAAATGTGCCGTCGCTGGACGGGGTCTGCTTTGCTTGGGGTTTCGGTGCCTGAAGGCAATGTAACCTGGACCGGTGAAGATCATATCTCGTGTTTGCAAAGTTCTGATTGGGCCGAACGTGCCTGGTGCAAGACTTGTGGGACGGGGCTTTGGTTCAAAGTCACGATGGAAAGCAAATGGTCCGGTAACTATGAAATCCCGCTGGGTCTGTTTGATCAGGCCAATGGGTTCACCATGAACAGTGAAATTTACATCGATCACAAGCCCGATAGTTTTGCCTATGCCGGGGAAGGGCGCACGGTGATGACGCGCCAGCAATGTGTTGAAATGTTCGGTGTTCTGGACAGCGACGGGGAGACTTCAAAATGAACATGAAATCCGTATTTTCGACATGTGCACTGATGTGCATGGTAGGAACGGCACAGGCCGGAAACGTAACCCCGCCTGAGGGATGCAATGCCTTTCTGACCGTGCAATCTGTCAGCTGTGAAGTGGAACATTACTGGAGCTGCAAAAGCGATCCGGCTGGGGTGAAATGGCGTTACGTTCTGAACCAGGACGGGCCCACCTATGTATCACAAGTGGACAATGAATATCGCTGGTTGTTTTCCGAAAACCTGATCAGTGGTCGCCAAGAGTTCATGGGAAAGCCTGAAAAAGACAGCCAATCCATGAGTGACCTGCTGGGAAATGGTGTGGACAGCTATGACTTTGTTCAGGTTCTGAATTTTCCTGGTCGCGGTGTGCTGGAACAACATATCACCGGCTTTGATCGTTTGAACGGGGCTGATGCCGTGATTGATGGCCAGGCCTTGCTGGGCAGTGATTATGAACTGCGCGAAGTGACCGGCGGCGAAGAAGTTTTCGAAGTGCGCGGACAGGAATATGTGTTGGAAGAGTTCAACCTGTTCCTGGGCGGCCGTGGTGAATTTCGCAATAACCAGGAAGCTTGGACAAGTTACAACCAGTCCCCCGTCAGCTTTGCCCGCCCGGGTGAAACCGGGTTTCTGACCGACACGCCATTATTTGGCTGCGGAGAAATACTATCGGCGCTTGACGTGCCGCTGCAGCCTGCGGGCTGAACATACCGAATAACGCGAACACCCAAGGCCCTGCGCGGGCACCCTGAGAAGGACATCCAAAATGACTAAGACTGAACTGACATACGACGAAAACTGGGTGCGCGCGGAAGAGGCGAAGCGGCAGTGGATGGCTGAAAATGGCTTGTACCGCGAGGAAGAAGAGCATTCTTCCTGTGGCGTGGGCTTTGTGGCCTCGATTGACGGGGAACCATCGCGCGGTGTTGTTGATGCGGGCATCAATGCGCTGAAGGCGATTTGGCACCGTGGGGCTGTGGATGCGGATGGGAAGACCGGCGATGGCGCGGGGATTCACGTGCAAATTCCGGTGATGTTTTTCTATGATCAGATCCGCCGCACAGGGCATGAACCCCGCATGGATGAACTGGTCGCGGTTGGTCAGGTGTTCTTGCCGCGCACTGATTTCGGCGCGCAGGAAACCTGCCGTACGATTGTCGAAACCGAAGTTTTGGCAATGGGATATTACATTTACGGTTGGCGCCATGTGCCAGTTGATGTGACCTGTTTGGGCGAAAAAGCGAATGCGACGCGGCCTGAGATTGAACAGATTTTGATCTCAAATTCCAAGGGCGTCGATGAAGACACGTTTGAACGCGAGCTGTATATCATTCGTCGCCGCATCGAAAAAGCGGCGCAAAAAGCGGGTGTGGGCGAGCTGTATCTGGCGTCGCTTTCCTGTCGGTCGATCATCTACAAAGGTATGATGTTGGCGGAGCAGGTTGCAGAATTTTATCCGGATTTGATGGATGAACGGTTTAAGTCGAATTTCGCGATTTACCACCAGCGCTATTCCACAAATACCTTCCCACAGTGGTGGTTGGCACAGCCGTTTCGCATGTTGGCGCATAACGGTGAAATCAACACGCTGAAGGGCAATTTGAACTGGATGAAGAGCCACGAGATCCGCATGGCCAGTGCGTTTTTCGGGGATCGCGCGGGTGATATTAAACCGATTGTGTCTGGTGGTGCATCGGATTCCGCCGCATTAGACTCTGTTTTTGAGCTTTTGGTGCGCGCAGGGCGGTCTGCCCCTATGGCGAAAACCATGTTGGTGCCAGAGGCCTGGTCGAAAAGCTCGACCCAGCTGCCACAACCTTGGCTGGACATGTATTCCTACTGCAATTCCGTGATGGAACCTTGGGATGGCCCGGCCGCCCTTGCGATGACCGATGGGCGTTGGGTCTGCGCGGGTGTGGACCGGTCTGGTCTGCGTCCAATGCGTTATGTTGTAACCGGTGATGGTCTGCTGATCGCGGGTTCTGAGGCTGGAATGGTGCCGATTGACGAGGCCACTGTCGTTGAAAAAGGCGCGCTTGGACCTGGGCAGATGATTGCTGTGGATCTGAAAGACGGGCGCCTGTTTCATGACACCGAATTGAAAGATACGCTGGCGGGATCGCGCCCCTTTGGCGAATGGGTTGGCAAGATCAATGAAATTGACGGCGTGCTGGCTGCAACCGAAGAAAAAGCCGTGTTTCGCGGCGATGACCTGCGCGAACGTCAGATTGCGGCGGGCTTTAGTTTGGAAGAGCTGGAACAAATCCTGGCCCCAATGGCGGAAGACGGGAAAGAGGCGCTGGCATCCATGGGCGACGACACGCCAAGCGCGGTTCTGTCGAACCAGTACCGCCCGCTGAGCCACTTCTTCCGACAGTCGTTTTCGCAGGTGACAAACCCGCCGATTGATTCACTGCGTGAATTCCGGGTGATGTCGTTGAAAACACGGTTTGGTAACCTGAAAAACGTGTTGGATGAAGACAGCTCGCAGACCGAAATCCTGGTGTTGGAAAGCCCATTTGTCGGCAATGCGCAGTTTGAAAAGCTGGTCGCGGAATTCAACGCGCCGATGGCTGAAATCGACTGTACTTTCCCGACCGACGGCACGCTGGCGGATGCCCTGGCGCGGGTGCGCAAAGAGGCGGAAGAAGCTGTGCGTTCCGGTGCGGGGCACATCGTTTTGACGGATATGGCGCTGGGTGAAAACCGCGTGGGCATGCCGATGATTTTGGCGACGTCTGCGGTGCATTCATGGTTAACACGCAAGGGCCTGCGGACGTTTACATCGCTGAATGTGCGCTCTGCGGAATGTCTTGACCCGCATTATTTTGCTGTGTTGATTGGCTGTGGCGCGACCATTGTGAACGCCTATCTGGCGGAAGACAGTTTGGCGGATCGTGTGGAACGCGGCTTGTTGGATTGTTCCCTGACCGAAGCCGTCAGCCGCTATCGCAATGCGATTGATCAGGGTCTGTTGAAGATCATGGCGAAGATGGGGATTTCTGTGATTTCCAGCTATCGTGGCGGCCTGAACTTTGAAGCCGTCGGCCTGTCACGTGCGATGGTTGCGGAATATTTCCCTGGCATGACCAGCCGGATTTCGGGCATCGGGATCACGGGTATTCAACGCAAGTTGGAACAAGTGCATTCACGCGCTTTCTTTAGCGGTTCCAACGTGTTGCCTGTGGGTGGTTTCTATAAGTCACGCAAATCTGGCGAGACCCACGCATGGGAAGCGCAGTCAATGCATCTGCTGCAAACCGCGTGTAATGATGCCAGTTTTGAGTTGTGGAAAAAATATTCTGCCAAGATCCGCAGCCTGCCTCCGATCCATTTGCGTGACCTGTTGGATGTGAAGCCAATGGGTGCGCCTGTGCCAATTGATGAGGTGGAAAGCATCACGTCTATTCGCCAGCGTTTTGTGACGCCGGGCATGTCTTTGGGCGCGCTTTCGCCTGAGGCGCATAAGACGTTGAACGTCGCGATGAACCGGATTGGGGCGAAATCTGACAGTGGTGAAGGCGGCGAAGATCCGGCGCATTTCCACCCGGAACCCAATGGTGATAACCCCAGCGCAAAGATTAAGCAGGTGGCGTCCGGGCGGTTCGGTGTGACGGCGGAATACCTGAACCAATGTGAAGAACTTGAGATCAAAGTAGCCCAGGGTGCGAAGCCCGGCGAAGGTGGTCAGCTGCCTGGTATGAAGGTGACCGACCTGATCGCGCGCCTGCGTCATGCGACCAAAGGTGTGACCCTGATTTCACCGCCGCCGCACCACGATATTTACAGCATCGAAGACCTAGCGCAGCTGATCTACGATCTGAAACAGATCAATCCGCGTTGTAAGGTGACGGTGAAATTGGTGGCCTCAAGCGGTGTTGGCACGATCGCTGCTGGTGTGGCAAAGGCCAAGGCAGATATCATCCTGGTTTCCGGCCATAATGGCGGCACGGGCGCGTCGCCTGCAACGTCCATCAAATACGCCGGTCTGCCGTGGGAAATGGGCCTGACAGAGGCGCATCAGGTTCTGGCGATGAACAACCTGCGCGAACGTGTAACCCTGCGCACCGATGGTGGTTTGCGCACCGGGCGTGACATTGTTATGGCCGCGATGATGGGCGCTGAGGAATATGGCATTGGTACCGCTGCGCTGATCGCGATGGGCTGTATTATGGTACGTCAGTGTCAGTCGAACACCTGCCCTGTTGGGGTTTGTACGCAACGCGATGATCTACGTAAGAAATTCACCGGCAATGCAGATAAAGTCGTGAACCTGATCACGTTTTATGCACAAGAAGTACGTGAAATTCTGGCGAGCCTTGGGGCGCGGTCGATGGATGACATTATCGGGCGTGCGGATCTGTTGACACAGGTTTCGCGTGGGTCTGCGCATCTGGATGAGCTGGACCTTAACCCGCTGTTGATCACCGTCGATGGTGCGGCTGATATTATCTACAACCGTGATAAAGAACGCAATTTCGTGCCTGACACGTTGGATGCGGAAATCGTGCGCGATGCGGCGCGGTTCTTGAATGATGGTGAGAAAATGCAGCTGCATTACGCGGTTCAGAACACCCATCGCACGGTTGGTACGCGCACATCGTCCCATATCGTAAAGAACTTTGGCATGCGCAATTCGCTGCAACAGGATCACCTGACGGTGAAATTGACGGGCTCTGCTGGGCAGGCTTTGGGCGCGTTTGCGGCGCCTGGGTTGAAGCTGGAAGTGTCTGGTGACGCGAATGATTACGTCGGCAAGGGGCTGTCTGGTGGCATGATCGTTGTGCGTCCGCCGATGAACAGCCCGTTGAACGCATCTGAAAATACGATTGTTGGCAACACGGTGCTTTATGGTGCGACGGCAGGGATGCTGTTGGCGGCAGGGCGCGCGGGCGAACGGTTCGCTGTGCGTAACTCTGGTGCGAGCGTGGTTGTTGAGGGCTGTGGTTCTAACGGTTGCGAATATATGACCGGTGGTGTTGCGGTGATCCTTGGGTCCATTGGTGCGAACTTTGGCGCGGGGATGACCGGTGGGATGGCGTATATTTACGACCCTGAAGGGACAGTTGATGCGCTGATGAACCATGAAACCTTGGTTGCGAACCCGGTGACACATCCGCATTGGGAAGATCAGCTGAAAGGGCTGATCGAGAACCACTATGATGAAACCGGCAGCCGTAAGGCGGGGGACATCCTGCAACACTGGGATCTGGAGCGTGCGAATTTCGTGCAGATCTGTCCAAAGGAAATGCTGGCGCATTTGCCTGCACCACTTGAAGTAATTGCAGCGGAATAAAACAGCGGGCCGGTTGCAGAAATGCACCGGCCCGTTTTGTTTACGGTGGCGTATTCCGAAAATGCGGAATGTTTCTATCATTGCCCCCTGGCGACAAACTGCTTTTGCGGCGTTGTGCGGTTGACCTTGCCCCTTGGCATATGGGATTGCTGAAGGGTGACAGAGAAAACGACAAAAAAAACCACAGGCAACGCGGGTAAAGGCGGTACGGCGAAGAAAACCTCTTCGGCTAAATCCACACGTAAACCGCGTAAATCTTCCAAAAAGACAGGGCCGTCACGTATGGCAAGGATCTGGCGTGTCTTACGCTGGCCTGTTCGTATTCTTGGCGGGCTTTTGGTTCTGAACGTGCTGGCTGCATTGTTCTACCTGGCGGTTAACCCCCGTATGACCCCCTATATGATTTCTGAAACCCATCGTCTGGGCCAGTTGGATCATGAATGGGTGCGGCTTGAAGACATTGCCCCTGTGATGGCGCGATCTGCTGTTGCCGCCGAGGATGCGAATTTCTGTAATCATTGGGGATTTGATGGTGCGGCTTTGCGGGATGCATTGTCCGGCGGGGCGCGGCGTGGCGGATCAACGATCAGCCAACAAGTGGTGAAGAATGTCTATCTTTGGCAGGGGCGCAGTTGGATTCGCAAAGGACTTGAGGCGATGATGACGCCTGTTGTGGAACTGATCTGGTCAAAAGAACGTATTCTTGAAGTATACCTGAATGTTGCGGAATTTGATGAGGGCGTCTTTGGGGTAGAAGCCGCTTCGGTGCATTATTTTGGCGTGAACGCCGCAGACCTGAGCGCGCGTCAGGCGGCGCGTCTGGTGACTGTGTTGCCCGATCCGAAGGGACGGTCAGCCAGTGAGCCCAGCGATTGGCAGCGCCGACGTGCCGGATCTGTGTCGGATGGGGCGGCGCTTATTCGCAATGATGGCCGTGCCGGATGTTTTGCGCCTTGATTTATGGGCCACTTCGGGCGAAAGAAAAGAAGAACCCTGAAAAGAGCATTTGATTCATATGATCCGTCTGTATCACGTTCCCCTGTCGCCGTTTTGCCGCAAAGTCCGGTTGAGCCTTGCAGAAAAACGGCTTGAGGTGGAGCTGGTTGAAGAACGCTATTGGGAACAGGACCCTGATTTTCTGCGCCGTAATCCGGCGGGAAAAGTGCCTGTTCTGAAAATGGATGGTGGGTTGTATTCGGAAAGTGCTGCGATCTGCGAATATATCGAAGAACAGTTTCCAACCCCTTCTTTGATGCCAACCGCCCCCCAGGCGCGCTATGAAGTGCGCCGGCTTGTGTCCTGGTTTGATGATAAGTTCCACAATGAGGTGACATCTAATCTGTTGTATGAACGGGTGAACAAGAAGGTTACCAAACAGGGTTATCCGGACAGTAAGAATGTGAAAGCGGGCGCAAAGGCGATCAAATTTCACATTGATTATATGGCCTGGCTTTTGGATCAGAGACGCTGGTTGGCCGGTGACGTGATGACCCTTGCTGATTTCGCCGCTGCTGCACATTTGTCAGCGTTAGACTATATTTCAGATGTGGACTGGAACCGGTCCGCGACGGTGAAAGATTGGTACGCCAAGATAAAATCGCGTCCGGCGTTTCGTTCCATTTTGGCGGATCAGGTGTCTGGTTTTCCACCGCCTGCGCATTATGCTGACCTTGATTTTTAAATTGCTTTCCACGCAGGCGGGCTGTTGGCCCTTCCTCCTTTCTGGTTTCCCCCGGGGGATATTGGGAGAGATAAAATGGATGGGCTGAAGGCGCGATTACAGGATTTTGCGCTTGAGGCTGGTTTTGCGCAGATGGGCGTGTGTCGGCCAGATGCCGTGCCCCAGATTGCGGAACGTTTGCAGCAATATGTTGATGCCGGGCGGCATGGGCAGATGGGCTGGATGGAAGAACGTATGCATTGGCGTGGCAGCCCGGCGACCCTTTGGCCCGAAGCGAAATCGGTTGTGATGTTGGCAGAGGTCTATTCGCCGGAACATGATCCCCGGGACATTTTGGAACACAAAGATCATGCGGCAATTTCAGTGTATGCGCAGAACCGTGATTACCATGACATCGTGAAGAAACGCTTGAAACGTGTCGGGCGCTGGTTGATTGAACAAGACCCTGACGCGCAGATTAAAGTGTTCGTGGATACAGCACCTGTGATGGAAAAACCCCTGGGTGCGGCGGCGGGCCTTGGCTGGCAGGGGAAACATACAAACCTTGTGGGGCATGATCTGGGCAGTTGGTTTTTCCTGGGTGCGATTTTTACCACGGTTGAACTTGAACCAGATGCGGCGGGTCAGGATAGTTGCGGATCATGCCGGGCCTGTCTGGATGTTTGTCCGACAGATGCGTTTCCTGCGCCCTATCAATTGGATGCGCGGCGTTGCATTTCTTACCTGACGATTGAACATCACGGGCCGGTGGATGAAGAATTGCGCCCGATGTTGGGCAATCGGATTTATGGTTGCGATGATTGTTTGGCGGCCTGTCCCTGGAATAAATTTGCAAAGACCGCATCCGAGATCCGCTATCACGCGCGACCTGAATTACTGGGCCCGGAACTTGCGGACCTGGCGGTTTTGGATGATGCGGCGTTTCGGGCGTTTTTTTCAGGATCGCCAGTAAAACGCGTCGGTCGCAACCGGTTTGTGCGAAATGTGCTGTACGCCATTGGGAATTCTGGACAGGCTGCTTTGAAAGAGGTCGCACAGGGCCTGACGCAGGATGAAGATGCGACGGTCGCGGATGCGGCCCGTTGGGCTGTGGGGCAGCTTGATCAGGCTGCATCTGCCCGGTAGAAAAGACAAAACAAAAAGGCCATGACATGAGTGACAATCAGCATATTGAGAATATCCGTGAAGCGCTGACGGCGTTTCGTCATGGCATCCGTACCCTGGAAGATCACCTGTCTGTTGACAGTCTTGATCAGGGGCTGAATGAGGCACTAACGCCGGCGTTAGAGACGATTCTGAACATGCAAGGCCGGTTGATTGTCACCGGCATGGGCAAAAGTGGACATATTGGCAGCAAGCTGGCCGCGACGTTTGCATCCACAGGTACACCTGCGTTTTTTGTGCACCCTGCTGAAGCCAGTCATGGTGACCTTGGGATGATTACCAAGGATGATGTGGTTCTGATGTTGTCCTGGTCCGGTGAAACGCGAGAACTGGGTGACATTGCCACCTATTGCCGCCGTTTCCGGGTGCCGCTGATTTCCATTTCCGGCAATGCACAAAGCACGTTGGCGAAAGCCGCGAATGTTGCGATCGCCTTGCCGAAATCGCCCGAAGCCTGTCCGCATAATCTGGCACCAACCACATCGACATTGCTGCAGCTGGCGATTGGCGATGCGCTGGCGGTCGCTTTGTTGCGTGCGCGTGGTTTCAGCGAGAAATCTTTCTTTGATTTCCACCCAGGTGGCAAACTGGGCGCATCTCTGACCGATGTTGGGGAAATCATGTCTAAGGGCGGTGATATGCCGTTGGTAAGCCAGGATCAGACGGTGTTTGACGTGGTGTCGGGGATCTGGGGCAAAAATCTTGGTATTGTAGGGATCACTGATGATACGGGCGCTCTGATTGGTGTTGTGACGGATGGCGATCTGCGGCGGTATTTGGCGGAAAGTTCTGACACCAGTATGCAGACGGCGATGCGTGGCACCAAAGCATCTGAGATTATGACAGCCGATCCGATTTGCCTGTCAAAGAACATGTTGGCGGCGGGTGCGCTGGCGCGGATGCAGAAGAATAAGATCTCGGCCGCATATGTGGTCGAAGCGGGCAAGCCGGTTGGTGTTCTAACCCTGTTGCAACTGTTGAACCTGGGCGTCGCATAATCAAAACTCTCTGAAACAGAGACTGATCTAGCGCGGGATGTCGTCTTTCATTTCGCGCTTGAAGATCTCCTCTCCGTTTTCAAGGGCGCGGAAATCTTGGACAATACAGAAGTGATCTTCGGTTGTGGACATCTTGGTTGTCAGGGTGCTGTGGGCCGTCATGCCATCGCGTGTCAGCCAGCGATCCCAGGTCAATTCTACGCGGGCAGATGCGGGATCATCTGGATGAATTGTCCAGATTTCTGACATTTCGGATCCTGTGATCAATCCGTGTACCAGATCTTCTGTTTCATTGCGGCCCGATCGAATGGTTAGGGTGAAATCCCCTGAAATAGGGTCTGTTTTCCATGTTTTTTCCTCTTCCCCTTCCCTGCGGGTTTTCAGAGGGCGCGCTTGCATGGGGATGGGGGATGCGAAGTTATATTCATCTTTAGAGGCAAGCGTATTGCGACAGGGCAGGGACAGGCTGGCCTGATGAATGGTCAGGGTGACGGGTTTTGCTTCGGGCCAGGCATAGGGCCAATAGGATGGTGACACCGCAAGACGCAGATGGTGCCCGGCAGGCAGGCGATAGGCGCTTTGATCCAGAGAAATAGTGACTGTTACAGGGGTTTCGGGGGTGAGATCCGAGAGTTCGCTGTCGTTGACATGATGGCGCAGGTTCAGCATGCCCATGGTGATCAGGTTAGATGTGCCATCCGGGCGTTGATCGCAGAGACGCAGGAACACCTGCGCCCGGGCCTGATCGGCAGATATTGTCAGTGTGACCTGAGGTGCGCCAAGGATATCGGTTGTATCCATCTCAGGCAGATCCAGGCACAGGGCGCGGGAATTGTCTGCGGTCTGATCATCAGGCAATTCGCCTGGGCCAAAGCCAAAGGGAAAATATTCGCCGCAGCCCTGACCGCACAACAGATCCGTTGTGACGGTTTTCGCTGGATTAGACTCAGATATCAGATGGAATTCGCGTTTGGTGACTTGGGCGCTGGGCCAGGTTTCTTCGGAGATCCACTGCCCGTCGCGATGGGTGAGAGCCGTATCAGGCGTGCAGCTGTCCATCACATAGGCACGATATTGTGGGTCGTTTTGAACGCCGGTATCTTGATCCTTTAGCCAGTGATCCCACCAACGTAACGCTTCTGAAAGATAGTCTATTGCAGGGGAAATGGTCGAAATATTGGGGTATTTATGGTTCCATGGGCCAACAACCGCCCTGACCACGGCTGAGGCGTTTTCCGCCAATTCAGACATGGCATTGCGATAGCCGTCATGCAGCCCACCCATCACCAGAACGGGGGCCTTGATCGCGTTATAATCTTCGCAAACGGACCCGTGTTTCCAGTAATCATCACGGTTTTTATGTTGCATCCATGTTTGGGCAAGAAAGGGTGTGCTTTCCAGCCGTTGCATCCACAGATCCCGCCAATTGTCCCGCAGCGCCGGATCGGGTGGCATGGAATTCCAGGATGTTGCGGTGGCGGCCCAGCCGATATTTTCGGAAACCTGAATGCCGCCTTTGTAATGGATGTCATCTGTATAACGGTTCACCGTGGTGCCAATGGAAATCACGGCTTTCAGGGCAGGTGGACGGCGCATGGCAAGTTGCAATCCGTTAAAACCGCCCCAGGATATGCCTTGTATGCCAACACGGCCACTGCACCAAGGCTGGGCGGCGATCCAGTTTATGATCTCTTCGCCATCGGACAGTTCCTGTTCAGAATATTCGTCGTCAAACACACCATCGGAATCGCCGCATCCGCGCCTATCAACGCGCAGACAGACATATCCGTGCTGTGCGAAATGCAGGTGCATGCCGTGGTCGCGCGCGGCGGTTCCATCAGATTTGCGGTAGGGCAGATATTCCAGGATCGCGGGCAGGGGGGTCGTGTCACAGCCTTCGGGCATCCAGACCTGTGCGGATAGGCGTGTGCCATCTGACAGGGGAATGCCCATGTCGCGATGAATGGTGATCTGTTCGTTGTGCAACATCGCGATATTTCCCTGTATTTGTGTCTATCTACGGCGCCGTTTTAGCGTTTCACCAAATTCGATGACGGGTGAAATTTCGGTGCAGATGGGTGCATGATCTGTGTCCGGTGCATTGCGGCCAATGATGATTTCCGCGGCCTTGCGCCCGATATCCGCACGCCCGGCGTCCATGGTGGCAAGCTGCACGGGCAGGCCTTTCAAAAGCTCAACACCGTTGAACCCCGCAAGGCCGATTTGGCCGGGCACATCGATGCCCTGGCTGAGACAATGCAACAGCCCGCCCGCGCCAATCATGTCGTTTGAGTAGTAAAGAAAATCGAGATCAGGCGAGCGATCCAGAATGGCCTGTGTCATTTCGCGGCCCTTGGCCAGCGCTGATCCACCGGAATAGAATTCCTTATCCTGGATCTCAAGCCCGGCTTTGGCGAGCGCTTCTGTAAAGCCTTCAAACCGTTTGCGCGCGCGGTGATCCAGCGGCATTTTTGTGCCAAGGAAACCGATGCGTTCATAGCCTGCCTTGGTGATGGCCTTTGCCATTTCACGGCCTGCGCGACGGTGGGAAATGCCCACCATGGAATCAATCGGTTTGCCATCCACATCCATGATTTCCACGACGGGAATATCAGCATTGCGCATCATGGCGCGCGACGCATCGGTGTGTTCCAACCCGGCGATGATCACGCCAGAAGGCCGCCAGGACAGCATTTCATACAGAACCTGTTCTTCCTTTTCCGGGCGGTATCCGGTGATGCCAACAACGGGCTGCAGGCCGGTGCCATCCAAGACTTCGGAAATGCCGGTCATGACTTCGGGGAAGACCATGTTTGACATGGAGGGGATGATGACGGCGACAAGGTTCACACGTTGGGACGCCAAGGCACCGGCAATTTTATTGGGGACATATCCCAAGGCTTTGGCCGCTGCACGAACCTTTTCGCGGGTGGCTGCCGACACATCGCCCCGATTGCGTAGGACACGCGATACGGTCATTTCACTGACGCCAGAGGCCTCGGATACATCGCGCAATGTCAGGGCACGTTTGGGCGGTTCCGGCGGTGTGGATGTCATAGGGTACGCGGGCCTTTTATAAGTGTTAGCGCTATTGTTACCCAGAGTTGGAGGAGAAATCCATGCCTTGAATTTTTCTGTTTCGGAATGGAGTGGTAAGCAGGGCGATCGGATGAAGAAAGCTTGATGTCGGCTATGCAGACGATGGTACAAGCCGTTTAAAGGTCTGCTTGCCGGCGGTCAGGTCATTTGGATTCAACGCAAGAATGAATACCAGATCTATTTCTTACTGCCATTGGCTTCAATATAGGGCGATATTCGAATATACTCTTGTAGTGAAGCTTCGAACGGGGAACCACCATAGACAACTCGTTCTAAGTACCACCCATTAAAATCTGAGAATGCGTCAAAGTCTCCAGACAGTCGACCGTGATATGGGCATCGCCCCATACTCTCGATCGTATCATCCATATATTTAGGCACTTTAGCGCCAAGTGATGCGTAATCGTCGTCAGAGTAGTCCTCCGAATTTGCCTCATGCGCAAACTTAAGGTCTGCAACCACGTCTCGGTTTGAATGCAGGCCTCTAGCATACGCTGCTATTTGATCTGCTGCAATGAGCCGCTCATTCGCTTCCCGACGGAATAACTCGTTGCTGTAAAACTCTTCTTTCAACATCTTTTTCTCCCTCATTGCAGACTCGGACTTCCCGATCCTCTTTTTCTAGTTGCACCTAGAAGAGCAGATATTCTCTATCCTTGCAGTCTCAAGTAGATTGGGCTCACTTTGGACTTTCTCTGTGACCTCACACCATCCGGATCACGTCTTTTTCGATCGCCAGCATGTAGCCTCGGCGGGCGATGTTTTTGACCAATAAATCACTGACCATCTGATTGCCAAGGGTGTCGCGCAGGCGTTTGATGCGGGTGGCGCCGGCGGCTTCTTCGCAGTCAGACGGGCTTCGGCCAGAGATCATGCCTTCGATTTCAGCGCCTGACAGCACTTCGTCATCCATGCGGGCTTCGGCCAGGACGGAAATGGTTTCCAGCGCGGCTTCGGTCAGTTTGAATTCCATGTTGTTCAAGTAAACCGTATTTTCTTCGCGAGAAATCATCAGGGATGACACTTGAATGCCTGCGCGTTCGACCTCAGACAGGCGGCGGTTCAGGGCGACGATGGTGACCAGAAACACAAGGGCGGCGATCATCATGGCGGTGGCGAAGACCAGAAGCACAAAAATGGCGGCGCGGTAGGATCCTAGCGTGTCCTGGAAGGATGTTCCGGATTGGGCCAGCACTTCGAGAAAGCGAATATCACCCGGATCGGTCAGGGAGGTGTTTTCCACAAAGATCTGTTCCACGCGGGAGTTGAAGGCGTTGGCGTCAGGCAGGTTAAAGAACAGAAATACCGCAACCAGCAGCAAGATCAGAACGATCATTGCGATGCCGCCGGTGACAATCTGATTGCCTGAAACCGGCAGTCTGGAAATCTTTTTGTTCTCTGGCATGTCCTGCCCTCCCCAATTTAGTGTCCCGCCCCTGCGGCTGAAAATCAAGACCCGCAGGAATGAAGGCGGGTGATCTTTAAAAATGCGCCCCGGATAAGTGATAGCACACCGGTGAAGTTGAAATAAGTTCTGGCGTTGTTCTGAACGGTTTTACTTTACGAATGATCCGCATTTAGCAGAGGAACCTGTCATGACAAAGCGTAAATTTATTTCGGGGGCTGGTCGTTTGACGTGAACGCCCGCCAGAATATCCGGCGGGCGTTTTCTTATATTTTGTCGTGGCTGAAGTGATCAGTAGCGCAGGTAGTATTGCCCCGCTTCCCGACGTTTCGCGGCGAGTTCGCTTTCGTCGAAGACTGATATCACATTCAGCAACTGCCAATCATCGCGGTCAATACGACCGGCAATATAGCGCCGCGCTGCATTTGCATTGCAGGCACGTTCGGGCAGTTCAATCACACCGTAATGCAGACGCAGGGGGTCTTCCTGCTTGGCCTTATAATCGGCATAGCAATCTGCGGCGGCGGGTGTGGCGCATAAAAGCGCGAGGGTGAGAGTCAGTTTTTTGATCATGCTCTAATCTATGTGATTTTATCTGTGGTTATTCAATATCAGACCGGAATTTCACGTGATTTGCAAAGAACTTCTGACCTGTTCCTGAAATTTATTTCTATTAAGGAAGTTCCGTTCGAAGCCTTATTTTTAAAGGGGAAATTGGATAACATTTCATCGTTATTGAGCGACTTTCCCCAAAGGCGCAATGTTTCCTTATCAAATTCACATGCCACAGCGCACCACCGGAATACGCAGCGCTGGCAAACGTAAATGTAAGGATACATTATGACACGTCGTTTTATTTCAACTGCTCTCGTCTCTTCTCTGGTTCTGACTTCTGTCACATCTGTGCCTGCTCAGGCGGATGAAGAAGATGTTCTGAAAGCCCTTTTGGTGGGGGCTGTTATTGCTGGCATCGCCAATGCGCTGGATGACGATGATGATGAGGCATCCGCTGACCCTGCCCCCGTAGATCCGGTTGATCCTCCGGTGATTGCCACGGATGTACCCCCGCCAATTTTGATCGACCCTTCGGTTCTGACCCCTGTTCCGCTTTTGCCGATACTGCCCGTGACCCATTCAACCGATATCTTGGACGTGCCACAGACATGGACCGCTGATTTTGATGCCGGCAGCGTTGGCGCAGGTGATGATGCGGACATCTGGTTTGAAGCAGATAATGGGACCAGATATCTACATCCCCGCAACGGTGCAAAGATCAGCGTCGGAGATCGCAGCAATCGCGGTTATGCCGGATGTTCGACCGCCCGTTATAGCAGCACCCGGGTGCAAGCCCACGCCGTACCCGTAGGGTCGTATGTCTGCATGAAGACCAGCGAAGGGCGGGTCAGCCAGTTTCGGGTGAATGATTATACCGATGCCAGCCCGATGACCATGCGTGTGGGGTATACCACCTGGCGCTGAGATCGGGTGCCGGGCCTGCCCCGGCATCTGATGAATTTTGATGACGAAACCTTACTGCACAATTTTTTAAGACTGACTTTTTAGCACCAAAACTTTGAACCACCGGAGGGGGCGTTTGATCCCGCGCCCTCTCCGGTACCTTAAAAACAAGGGACCGTATCTGATAACAACCGCCCGATATTGTTTGTCTGTGGTTCGGGGCATCAGGTTGAAGACACAGACAAACCACCACCACGAGGTATAGATTATGTTTCGCAGTTTTATCGCCCTAACCCTGACCGCTTCGCTGGCCATCACAGGGTTCACGACCCCGGCAAAAGCGGGAAATGATGACCTGACAAAAGCCCTGATTGGCCTGGCCGTGATTGCGGGTGTCGCCGTCGCAATCGATAATCGCAATGATCGGCGTGACGCCCGTCGGGCCGCGCGTCGCGAGGCTGAAGAACAATCCGCACGTATGGTTCTGCCGCGCCGTTGCCTGAAACGTTTCGATACAGGACGTCAGATCAAATATGGTTTTGGCGTCGGGTGTTTGAACAACCGGGCCGCCCGTGTGAGCCCGCCAGAACATTGCGCCCGACGAGGTGTAAACCCGCGTGGCCGTTGGACGACGTTTTATCCTGAACGCTGTATGGCGCGCGAAGGCTTTACGGTTGCAAGTCGCTAATTTCCAAACGGGCGGAGGCAATGCCTGTCTCCGCCGCGTATTTATTCAGGCCTGTCGATAAAACGGCGTTCCGGGATGGAATAGTATAGCTTGGTTGTATCATTTGAATGATAGGCGCTCATTACACCTTCGCCCAGTTGTGGTTCTTCGTCGAAGCTGCTGTATTCTGCTGGCAGCAACGGTGTCCCATCCAGAAGCCACAAGCCCAGAGGGCCGTTTTCTTCAAGGCGGGCTTCAAATGCATTGCTGTCCTCATAATCCCAGACCCACGTGAAGTTTTCTGCCAGCAATCGTTCGCCATTTCGACGGATCAGGCGGGATGTACCGTCCTGGTTTGAAACTTCATACACGCCATCAATCATTTCACTTACAAAACCTAGATATTTGCGGAATTGATTGATAACCCAGTCAGGCTGTGGCGGGATCTCAGGTAGTTCCATCTGCATCGCTATCTGTTCAGCCAGCCGCAGGGTGAGTGGGTTTTCAGAGGCGAGGCGGCATACCAGTTTCAGGTTTGAAATCGGACGGGACAGATAGACATAATACATCGGTCCCTCTGCGCCAGTGGCACGTGTGGGGCTGTCGGTAAACCAGACAGGGTCCCACTGCGGATATTGGTCCAGCACAGCCATCTCGAAGTCTTTACCTTCATTAAAATCCCCACTGGAGATGTGTTGTGCGTAATAGATAGATCCGTGTGTAAAATCATTCCGTACCAGCGAATTGAATTGCTCATGTGCTGTAGAGAGCGGTGTTTCAGCAGGCAGTGAGGGGAGGCAGCTTATATCGATATTGAAGTCCGGAAAACCATCTGGTTGAAGTGATGCTCTCAGGCTTTCGTCGATAACGCGCAGTGCATTTAGGCTGATCAGGTACAGCGGCGCAAAATTGTCGATAAAGAAGTGGTTATTCCATTCGTTGGGATCAGTTTGTGCAAACACGGTTTTTCCCTGCTCTTCCATCCATACGAAGGCGTCGAAACTGTCTGATAGGATCGCTGGGGAAATCAAGCCATCTTCTGATAAACTATTTGCGGCAGCCATGAATTCGGGCAAAAGCGCTGCGTCGGGGGTGTGAGTGAAGATGAAGTAGTCGATCAGGCCCGCGGAGGTCTGAAAATAGGCGAAGAACCCCTGGCCATATTGTGCACCAATAATACTGTTTTCGTCATCGGCAAACAGCGCCAGTTCCCGGGTAGGTGTTTCCAAAATGCGTTCGCGTTCGCGGGCGAAAACCTCTGCGCCTTCGCCTTGTTTTAGCGCAAGCACGGTGATTGGCCTGCTTTGATCTGTCAGATCCTGAAATTCAGTGCGGGGGAAGTCGACGTGGTTTCCATAACTGTAGCGGCCCGGAACAGTGATAAACCCCTGCCAACCCGGCAGGCTGGTGCGATAGGCGGCTTCGCCGGGTTTTGGGCCAGCAGCTATGAGATCGCTGACCGCCTTCATGTCTTCGTGCCAGGTTGCAAGCGCTTCTTCTTGTTCCCGGATCAGCCGGGCCTGGGTTTCTTTTTGCGCAGATATGTCGTCTGTGGGCAGAAAGGTAAGTTCGATCCGAAGGTCGCTGCCCAGCCCTTCGACCGGTGCGTGAAAGATCAATCCCAACCCGTTGTCTGCCCGTTTGATGAACGCCGGAGTGCTGTCTATGCCTTCTGTGTCAAAGGCTGAAAACGCGCCAACTTCAGGGAAAGGGGCATGAATCACTTGGCCAAATGTGAATGCGCTGATTGTCTGTGTTGCCGGGTCATAGGTGAGATAGCCGTCCTCTGCACCGGTAGTGACCTGATCAGCCACCTGGAAGACAAGCGAGGCGAAGAAGGCGTATTCCTCAGCGATCTTATCTGCGCTGACCTCTGGCCCAGTTTCTGTTTCGAGGAAGCGGAATTCAGAGAAAGCAAAATGCTGTGGTTCTGTGGTGCCAGACCATGGATCACGCAGAAACCAGAAGGCGGCAACTGCGATGGTCAGACAGAGGGCGAGGGTGGGAACGAGGATACTCTTACGCAAACTAATACTCCGATCAGATATCTGATGTTTATGAGGAAAACTCTGGGTGGGAAAGGTCGGGAATTTATGACCTGCCCCTTGCGCCTGCGGGAAAAACCGCGTTTCTGAACATATGACTGATAAGCCCACAAAACCCGTCCCCGACCTAAGTTATGAAACCGCAGCCCGTGAAAAGGGGTTCATGCGGATTGCTGGTGTGGATGAGGTCGGGCGTGGGCCGTTGGCGGGGCCTGTGATGGCGGCTGCGGTGGTGTTGGATATTGCCAATGTGCCTGAGGGCCTGAACGATTCAAAGAAGCTGAGCGAAAAGAAACGCCGGGCGCTGGTGGAATTGCTGGAAATGTCCGCGCAAATCGGGGTGGGCGAGGCTTCTGTTGAGGAAATTGACGAACATAACATTCTGCGCGCGTCCCATATTGCGATGTTGCGCGCGGTCGAAGCCCTGGATCCGCAACCTGACTATCTGTTGATTGATGGCAATATGATCCCGCGCGGTGTTGGGTTGCCCTGTTCTGCCGTGGTGAAAGGCGACAGCAAATCGCAATCGATCGCGGCTGCTTCGATCATCGCCAAGACACTGCGTGATGATCTGATGGCGGATCTGGCGCTTCAATATCCGGGATATGGTTGGGAAAAGAACGCAGGCTATCCGACAAAAATGCATCAGGACGCCTTGAAGGATCTAGGCGTGACACCACATCATCGGGTTTCCTTTAAGCCAGTACACAACATCTTGTATCAAGATTAAAACTTGCCCCTGAAGGTCAAAAAATTATTTGACGCGGAATCCATCATGACTCATGCTTAGAGGCAATCACGAGGTGCGCTTAAGACACCCGGATATTGAGGCAGATATGAAAAAAACCAGTACAAAAGCGGCAGTCGAATTGCCGCTGAACGAAATACTTGCGGGCGATTGCATTGAGATCATGAACGGCCTTCCCGAAGGTTCTGTTGATCTGATTTTCGCCGATCCCCCCTATAACCTGCAGCTGAAAGGTGATCTTCACCGTCCCGACAATTCCAAAGTGGATGCGGTTGACGATGAATGGGACCAGTTTTCCAGCTTTGCGGCCTATGACAAATTCACCAAAGATTGGCTGGCAGCCGCGCGCCGTGTGCTGAAGCCAAATGGTGCGATTTGGGTCATCGGATCTTACCACAACATTTTCCGCGTTGGATCTGAGTTGCAGAACCAAGGCTTCTGGATTTTGAATGACGTGGTGTGGCGCAAATCCAACCCAATGCCAAATTTCCGCGGCAAGCGCCTGACCAACGCCCATGAGACCATGATCTGGGCCGGCAAGTCAGAAGACGCAAAATGCACCTTTAACTATGAAGCGCTGAAATCCCTGAACGAAGGCATTCAGATGCGTTCCGACTGGGTTCTGCCGATCTGTAACGGTGGCGAACGCCTGAAGAACGATGCAGGCGACAAAGCCCACCCAACCCAAAAACCTGAAAGCCTGCTGCACCGTGTTCTGGTCGGCGCGACCAACCCGGGTGATGTTGTGCTTGATCCATTCTTTGGCACGGGCACCACGGGTGCTGTGGCCAAGAAACTGGGCCGCGATTTCATCGGTATTGAGCGCGAAGAAGCCTATCGCAAGGTTGCTGCAAAACGCCTGTCCAAGATCCGGAAGTTCGACAAAGAAAGCCTGATTGTGTCCACGTCTAAGCGTGCGCAACCACGTGTGCCTTTTGGTCAGCTTGTGGAACGTGGCATGCTGTTGCCTGGCGAAGAACTGTATTCCATGAACATGCGCCATAAGGCGAAAGTTCGTGCGGATGGCACCCTTGTGGGTGGTCCGGATGTAAAAGGGTCGATCCATCAGGTGGGTGCTGCGCTTGAAGGCGCGCCAAGCTGCAATGGTTGGACCTACTGGTGCTATAAGAAAGACGGCAAAACCGTGCCGATCGATCTGCTGCGTCAGCAAATCCGCGCAGAGATGAACTGAGGTTCACAAAAATCGCTAACGGGGCATCTGACCCCGTTGGTGTAACTACAGAATAACTGGTTACCGCCTGTGCCCGCGACATGTTCCGCGGCACATACCTGCCCCGCTGTGTCTATCAGCGGGGCCTTTTTGCGATAAGGGTTTGGTAAGAATTTGCACCGATGATGTGAAGAACGGGTTCATTTTGACCGGGAAAGCATAAAATCTGATGCAGAAAGTATCTGAAGATGGGGTTCTGGCGCTGGGCGGTGGCGGCCGTGTCGCAGCATTGTTGAAAGCTGCCTTTCAAGTGACGGGTGAGAACCGCCTGATCTGGCAAAGCCGATCCCCCGAATGTGGAGAGATCTGTTTTGACCCCTTGGCGTGTGATGGTGTGGAACGGATGCGACACGCGATGCGCGGATGTTCTGTGGTCTTGGCATTATCCGGTGTAACGCCTGCAACCGGGTGTGATTTTTCTGTAAATTCCGAATTGGCGCAACAAGTGCTGTTCTGTGCGGATAAAGAACAGATGAAACATGTATTTTTCGTTTCTACATCAGCAGTTTACGGGGGATCTGATAGGGCGCATCCCGAAGATGAGATACCCAATCCTGTGTCTGCATATGGTGGGTCGAAATATGAAATGGAACAGGTTATCGCGGCATATTCGGGGCAGGTTCGAACGACTGTTTTGCGCCTTGGGAATGTCGCAGGGGCCGATCAATTGCTGGGCAGGGTTGGGCATTCTGGCAAGGTTCTGCTTGATCGGTTTCCGGATGGTGCCTTTCCCTCTCGCAGCTATATCGGGCCGCTGACCTTGGCCCGCATCGTGACGCGTCTGATTGATCTGGTTATTGCTGGGGAGAAGTTGCCCGACATTTTGAATATTGCCCTGCCCGGTGTGATGGGGATGGATGCGCTTTTGCAGGCTGGAAATATCCCATTTCAGCCCGTGCCTGCCCCTGAAAGCGTGATCCGAACAGTGATGCTTGATACAGGGCGGTTACAGGATCTTTTTGATTTCACCGATGAAATGTCGTTTCCTGGGGCCGTTTTGGAAGAACTTGCCTGTCTTAAACGGGCTTTGCCATGACGTGGCAGAAAAGGATCTTTGATATCGTATTGGCCCTGGCGTTGTCGGTGGTTCTGGTTCCTGTGATCGCCCTGATTTGGCTTTTATTGATGTGGCAGGGGGGCGGCCCGGTTTTCTATCGTGCGGAACGTATGAAAACAGTCGACGAAGGGTTCATTTTGTGGAAGTTCCGAACCATGCATTGTTGCGCCAGCAATATCGGGGTGACGGGCGGTGAAAAACTGTCCCAAATCACACGTTCAGGGCGGTGGTTGCGGCGATACCGTTTGGATGAATTGCCACAACTTTTGAATATCTTACGCGGAGATATCAGCTTTGTCGGTCCTCGACCGCCCTTGCGATATTATACGGAACGTTTCCCGAAATTATATGCACAGGTGCTGATGTGCAGGCCGGGGGTGACGGGCCTCGCGACGTTGTATATCCATCAATATGAAGCCAGAGTTTTGGCGGAATGTAGCAACGCGGATGAGACCGACAAAGCGTATGTCACACGCTGTCTGCCCCGAAAAGCACGCCTGGACCTGATCTATCAAAAACACAGGGGGCTGTGTTTTGACGGCCTGATCATCTTGAAAACCTTACAGCGTGTTTTCGGAAGATAGATTGCCTATATTGGTAAATTCTTAATCAACGGGATGTAGATCTAGATTAAGTGGCCTGCTGGCTAGAAATGATCTGAAAACGTTGGTGAAATTGCAGACAATATTGTCGTTTGTTACCGGGCCGAAACCCGAACAGAAATGCACATCCCGGGGGGAGGTTGCGGAATACGAGGATAAAACTGTTCTGATATCAGGTGCTGGGGGATCAATCGGTGCCGAGCTTTGCCAACAGGTTTTGGTACAGAATCCACGTAAATTGGTTCTGCTGGAAAACAGCGAACACGCGTTGTTTTGTATCGAAGGGCTGTTGAGTGAAATGGCGGATGGGGTTGAACTGTGCCCCATGCTTGGCTCTGTATGTGATGATGGTTTTTTACAGCGGGTGTTTTCGGAACATAAAGTCGATATCGTGCTGCATGCCGCAGCTTATAAACATGTTGCGATGGTCGAAAAAAACCCAACGGCAGGTATCGTGAATAATGTGTTTGGCACCAGATGCCTTGCGTTGGCGGCCCAGTGTGCCGATGTGCATCGGTTTGTTTTGATCTCTACCGATAAAGCCGTGCGACCTGTTGGGGTAATGGGGGCGACAAAGCGCCTAGCAGAACTGTTGATCCGGGATCTGGCGTTGCGCAGTTCGGGAACTGTGTTTTCGATTGTCCGGTTTGGAAATGTGCTTGGCAGTTCTGGATCTGTTGTGCCGATTTTTCGGGATCAGATTGCGCGCGGTGGCCCGGTGACTCTGCGTGATAGGCGAATGACACGTTATTTTATGACCGTGCAGGAAGCGTCCCGGCTTGTATTAAGTGCCGGTGCAATTGCCCAGGGCGGAGAGATTTTTGTTCTGGATATGGGGCAGCCTGTCCGCATTGCAGAGCTTGCCGTCAAAATGATTGAAGCCGCCGGCACATGTGTGCGTGCCCTAGGTAGCGCGGATGTGGGGATCGAAATTCAGGAAACCGGGCTGTTGCCCGGAGAGAAACTGCACGAGGAACTGGTGCGTCCCGATGGCGAGATATACCCATGCGGTGAAAAGATTTTCCGGGTTGAGGAAGATGGTTGTTCTGAAATTGAAATTGCAGCGCTGTTGCGAAATCTGCGTAAATTCATCGATGCAGGCGACGAAACCCGGGCGGTTGCAGAGTTGAAAAATAAAGTTGCAGAGGGTGAAACCGCCAGCCAAGACATCACCGATCAGAGACAAAACCTGCAATCAAGCTGATATAGGTTTTGCACAAACTGGCTGTTTACCGCGGCATGGGGTTGATGGCATTTTTATAGGCAAGCCAACTGTCAATTTCCGGATAATAGGTTTCTCGCCAGGCCAGAACACGGGGGTTCATCACGCGACGCCAGACAGGCGGGATCATCGCCGCAACCGCCATGATCGGATATCCATAAGGCAACTGTGGGGCTTCTTTCGCATCATAGTTCTGCAAAAGTGGGAACCGACGGTCAGGTTTATAGTGATGATCTGAATGACGTTGTAGATTGATCAGCAACCAGTTGGTGGCTTTATGGGCGGCGTTCCAGCTGTGGTGGGGTTTGACGTGTTCATATTTCCCATCCCCCAGATGTTTGCGCACCAGTCCGTAATGTTCAACATAGTTGGTTAGCTCTAGCTGCCAGATGGCGACAAGGGCCTGCCAGAGAAAGAGTAAAAGCCCGGCAAACCCACCCAGGGCGATGGCCAAAATGAGCATCCCAGCCTGAAGGGCCCAATAGCGATAAAATGGGTTGCTGGGGTGGCCTGGGGGCATTTTGCGTTTCTCAAGTCTTTCAGCTTCGATCCGCCAGGCCGAGCGAACAGATTCAAAAAGAACCCGACGGAAAAACTTGTGAAATCCTTCATTGTACCGTGCGGTGACGGTGTCACGGGGCGTGCCAACATAGCGGTGATGCACCAACAGATGTTCGCTGCGGAAGTGACTGTACATCACCATAGCCAACAAAAGATCACCTAAAATACGTTCAATCCGGGGTTTCTGGTGCAGCAGTTCGTGAGCATAAACAATGCCAACAGACCCGCTCATCACGCCCAGGCCAAAGAAGAGAACGATCTTTTCCCAAATCGCCAAATGGCCGCTGTGGGTGACATACCAGAGGATCGCAAAGCTGGTCACGAACTGTACGGGAAACCAGATCATAGTGATCAGGCGATACCAGAAAAGATCGGCTTCGTTGGTGTCGGGATCGGCGTTTTCCAGGTTCAGCCCGGTGATGGCATCAAGAATTGAAAAGAAATACCAACAGACCATAGGCAAAAGAAAAACCGCCCAGCCCCCGTGCACCGCGCCAAAGACCGCGATGGGAACGGTCAGCAGGCTCATCCAGAATGGCAGGGCTTTGCTGAACTTATGAACGTCGGATGTAAATGGCATAACGAACTCCTGGTTGCGGGTATGAAATCGCAAAGGGATTATGTTTTCAATGTGACATATGAGATCGCGCCATGGCGAAGGCTTTGCGCATCACCGTAGGCAGATCATTGGGTTGAAAATCGTGTTTTGAGATGAACATGCCCGGGCAATCCATGGGCACAGTGGCGATTCGCAATTGTAGGATTAAGTGGAAATGCGTGAATGTGTGGCGCACGTCTTCTGTGATGTTTTTCCAGTCAGCGGACACAGGGGGGGCTTCTTGTGCGGTATCGCCCCATTCGGCCCCAGGCCAGCCAAGCATTCCACCCAACAGGCCCTTTGCCGGGCGACGTTCCAACAGCCAAGCCCCGTCTTTGCGCTGGGCGATATAAGCGATGCCATGGCGGGTTGGTTTTGGCTTTTTGGGTGTTTTCTTAGGGTATTCAGCTTGGTCTCCGGCTTTGCGGGCCTCGCAATATGTGATCCAGGGACAAATCCCACAGGCGGGTGATTTTGGGGTGCAGATGGTTGCACCCAAATCCATCACGGCCTGGGCATAATCGCCAGGACGGGACTGTGGGGTTAGGTTTGCGGCCAGATCTGTCAGTTCAGGTTTGGCGGCGGGCAGGGGCGTTTTCACCCGATAAAGACGCGACATCACGCGTTCAACATTGCCATCCAGCACAGTATAGGCCTGATCAAACGCGATCGAAGACACAGCCGCAGCGGTATAGGGACCAATTCCGGGCAGTCTAAGCAAGGTCGCGTGATCATCCGGGAAAATACCGCCATGATCGGTCACCACTGCCCGGGCGCATTTCAGCAGGTTGCGGGCGCGGGCGTAATAGCCAAGCCCGGCCCAAGCCGCCATGACGTCTTCGTCTGCGGCATTCGCCAGATCTTGGACTGTCGGCCAGCGCGTGGTGAATTTCAGGAAGTATTCTTTCACGGCAGCAACGGTGGTTTGTTGCAGCATGATTTCGGACATCCAGATGTGATAGGGATCCGGGGTAATGCCGTTTTTGCGGTCTGAGGGGCTGGTGCGCCAAGGCATATCGCGCGCGTTCCGGTCGTACCAGAACAGCAGCTCGGAACTTAGATCGGCCAAATCACGCAAGTTTTACATCCTTTGATGTCTTTTCGCTGGTGCCCCGCCCGGGCCGGGATACAATACAGATGAAATGGAAAAGCACACGCAAAAAAAGACACCGCCATATCGCCGGCGGGGGCGCAAATTTACGCGCACCGGGACACTGCTTGAAAAGCAGATCCGCAAGGTTGGCGAAAGCCGTGGTTTCAGCGTCTCGCGTTTGTTAACGCATTGGGCCGAAATCGTTGGTGAAGATACGGCGGCAACCGCCCTGCCTGTGAAAGTGGGCTATGGGCGCGGTGGCGTGGGGGCGACCCTGACTGTGCTGACAACCGGGGCAAATGCGCCTTTGTTGCAGATGCAGGCGGAAAAGATCCGCGAAAAGGTGAACCTGTGTTACGGCTATGCCGCAATTTCTAAAGTGCGGATCACTCAGACAGCCAAGACTGGCTTTTCTGAGGGGCAAGTACAGTTCAAGCCAAAACCTCGGGCAAAACCCGTGCAGGTGATCAGCCAGGACATAAAAGACGATGCACGTGAAGTGGTTGCTGGGGTTGAAAACAAAACCCTGCATGACGCTCTTGCGTTGCTTGGTGAAAACATTTTATCCAGACAGAAATCCTGAAGAGGAATGGACATGCAAAGACGAATGCTTCTTGGTACAGGCGCAGCTGCGCTTTTGGGCGGTGGTGCCTGGTTTCTTAGCCAGGGCGCAAAGCCCGGCACAACATCATTTGCCCCGGTCAGTGCCGCAAATGCGCAGGAAGCCGGTGATATTGATACATCCGGCGTGACTGAAATGGTGCTGGGCGATGAAAATGCACCGGTAACCGTGACGGAATATGCGTCTTACACCTGCCCGCATTGCGCGACATTCCACGCCACTGTGATGCCACAGCTGAAAGCGAATTATATCGATACTGGCAAGGTGCGTTTCATCTATCGCGAAGTGTATTTTGATCGCTTTGGCCTATGGGCGTCAATGGTGGCCCGTTGTGGCGGCCCACTGCGTTATTTCGGCATTCAAGACGAGTTGTACAGCACCCAGCGCGAATGGCTGGAAGGCAGCGATCCAGCGAAGATTGTCGAAAACCTGCGTGGTATCGGGAAATCTGCGGGTATCTCTGATGCCGAACTTGATACGTGTTTCGCGGATGAAGACATGCCACGTGCGATGCTGGCGGTTTATCAGAAAAACGCTGCGGCGGATGGTATCAATTCCACCCCATCTTTGGTTATCAACGGCACGAAATACGGCAATATGAATTATTCCGATCTGGCCGAACTGATTGATGCGGAGCTGCCTGCAGAATGAGCCCGCTGAAAGGTCTGAAAGTTGTCGAACTTGCCCGTGTACTTGCTGGTCCATGGGCAGGGCAAACGCTGGCAGACTATGGCGCGGATGTCATTAAGCTAGAAAGCTTTGAAGGCGACGACACTCGGCAATGGGGCCCGCCTTTTGTCGAACGTGATGGTTCGGCGTCTTACTTTCACAGCTGCAACCGGGGGAAACATTCGGTTGCAGTTGATCTGCGCAGTGACGCGGATCAGGCCTTTATCCGTGATTTGGTTGCGGAAGCAGATATCCTGATTGAGAACTTTAAACTGGGTGGCCTTGCGAAATACGGGCTGGATTATCAGACCCTAAAGCAGGTGAATCCGGGCGTTATTTACTGTTCGGTCACGGGTTTCGGCCAGACCGGCCCTTATGCGCATCGCGCGGGGTATGATTACATCATTCAGGGCATGTCCGGATTGATGAGCGTGACTGGTGATGTGGAAGGTCAGCCGCAGAAAGTGGGGGTGGCCGTCACGGATATTTTCACGGGCCTTTACGGTGTCACCGCTATCCTGGCCGCATTGCATCAGCGTCATGAAACCGGCACAGGCCAGCATATCGATATGTCATTGCTGGATGTGGCCGTGGCCATTGGTGCGAACCAGGGGATGAATTACCTGACCACGGGTAATGCCCCGCAACGTATTGGCAATGCGCACCAGAACCTTGCGCCTTATCAGGTGTTTGACTGTGCCGATGGCTGGTTGATCATCGCAACGGGCAATGATGGGCAGTACCAACGCCTGTGTCAGCTGCTGGGACTGGACGATATGGCGACCGATCCGGATTATCTGAAAAATGCGGATCGCCTGAAAAACCGCGATGAAATGACCCGTCGCCTGACGGAACAGACCCTAATGCGTACCAAAGCGGATATTTTGGCGGCGTGTGAAGCCCATGGTGTGCCTGCCGGGCCGATCAATGACATGGGCGAAGTCTTTGCCGATCCGCAGGTTCAGGCCCGTGGCATGCGTTCTGATATTGATGGAGTGCCTACCGTACGTACACCCGTTGTGTTTTCAGGTGCAGAATTGGCGATGAAAAAACCTTCGCCAGCGCTGGATGAACACGGGGCGGATATTCGGGCGAAGCTTTGGGCGGCTGTTAAGGATTGATCGCAGAAAGAAGGCTCTGTTTCAGGGTTTCTGCGTCGTCGATCTGTAAACGCACCGGTAGTGTTAACACTTTCTGGCGGTATTTTTGTGGCAAGCGGGCGGCGTCTTTTTCCGTGGTCACAAGCTGTGCGCCATGGTTTTTTGCATCAGTTAACAGACGTGACATCAGGCGATCAGACAGAGGCTGATGATCGGCAAGTGCTTCGGTATGGATCAGATGTGCCCCCAGATCCCGCAGTGTTTTAAAGAATTTTTCGGGCCGGCCGATCCCTGCAAAGGCAAAAACCGGCATACCATCCCAGTCCATTCCAGTTTGCAACGTTTCCAGATGACCGTGATATTGTGGCAGGTCTGCTGTGACATGGTTGATCTCAGAACCCCAGCGTGTGTCAAACATCGCCTGTGTTTCCGCATCACCGATTCTAAGAAGGGCAGACGCACGGGGCAGTCCGGCAGAAATAGGTTCACGCAAAGGGCCTGCTGGAATGCAGAAGCCATTGCCAAATCCAACCTTGGCATCGACCACGATAAAGGCGAAATCAGTCTCTAACGCAGGGTTCTGGAAGCCATCATCAAGAATAATCACACCAGCACCATCCGTGATCGCCGCCTTTGCGCCAGCGGCGCGGTCCTTTGACACGGTCACGGGGGCAAAGGCGGACAACAGCAGGGGTTCATCCCCCACCTGATCCGCACTATGGATCTGTTCATCCACCCGCACGGGCCCTTCCAGAGAGCCGCCATAACCGCGTGAAACGATATGGGGTTTCAGGCCCATGGCCGCCAATTCCATCGCCAGCCAGATACAGACCGGCGTTTTGCCGGTGCCGCCCGCGTTGATATTGCCAACACAGATCACGGGAATGGGCAGACGTTCTGGCGTGCCTTTTGCCAGACGACGTTTGGTTCCCGCAGCGTAAATGGCGCCAAGCGGGGAAAGCAGCCAGGATTTCAGCCCGGGTTTCTGCGACCAGAAGTCAGGTGTCTGCATCGGGAATGCCTCCGCCATCTAGGACGGATCCGGAAATTTCGACCAGACGATCCAGAAGAACCGCGCCTTCTGTGATGGCTTCCCAGGCGTTATGCGCCATGCGTGCAACTTTATCCGGAGCAAGAAGGATGATCACGGCTTCGGCAAGGGAGGTCGCGTCGGTGATGCGCAGGGCGGCCCCTTTGTTTTCGAGCAGGTCCGTCAGACTGCGCACCCCATAAACGCGCGGACCAAAAATCAGAGCCGAACCAAGGGCCGCGGGGGCCAGAAACTGGGGGTTCATGCCCGCAGCCAAAGTTTGCCCAACGAAACACAGGGGGGCGATGCGGTACCACATGCCGATTTCTTCAGGGTAATCCGCGATATAGACCTGAATTTCGTTTTCTGGATCTTCACCTTCGGATCGCAGGCCTGCCGTCAGACCTCGGGCTTCGGCCAATTTGCGGATCAGGGGCCCGTCTTCTTCTTCCGCAGGACTGATGATCAGCAGCAATCGGTGTGAACTGCGCAATGCGCGTTCATGCGCCCGTAAAATAGTGTCGAATTCAGACGGGGCACAGGCGGCGGCCAGCCAGACGGGGCGTGCGGCCAGGCGTGCGGTGACATCGGCAAGCTCGCTTTCGTTGCAGGTCGGGGGACACCCGCCTTCGCGCAGAGCGCCCAGTTCTTCGACACGGCTGCTGTCAGAAACGGTTGTTTGCAGGCCCGTCAAATTCATCTGATCAATCGAAAAAATCTTGTCAAAATAGTTTGCAACAGCTTTGCGCAATCCGGGGATGGGCAGGGAGGTGCCGCGTGACAATGTCTGGATCTCGGCATCGGCAAGCATCATCAGTTCACTTGTACGGGCAATTTCAGTCAACAGGGAAAGATGGGATGTGCCGCCGGTCCAGATGCAGATATCGGGGCGCCAATGACGGGCGAGTGACGCATCATCTTCTGCAAACATGTAGGTCATGACTTGTGGCATGGGCTAGGCGTCCAGCTGCACTTCGAGGCGCGATTTCACATGCGGGGATTGGGTGGTGATCAGGAACCACAGTTCATCCCGGTCTTCGGACAGACGCTGGGCCAGTTCAGTAAATGCAATGGCCTGAGGTTCAGTACAGGCATGCAACCAGACAAGCGGACCCTCCGGGCGCGGTGTCTGAGGGGCAGATGCATGCCCCGTCAGACGTTTGCGCCGCGTCAGAGCCTCATAAAGTTTTAGGCTGACGGGAGGGGTGAAACCGGTTTTCAGTTGCCAAGTTCCTCGGTCGGGGAAGCGGCAGTGGCTTCGTCCCGAAGACGGTGAATATGGGCAATGAAATAGCGCATATGCGCGTTATCTACGGTACGTTGAGCTGCGGATTTCCAAGCGTTATAGGCGCTGTCATAGTCCGGAAACATGCCAACGATATCGATGTCATTCACATCTTTAAAAGCATTTTTAGAAGGATCGGTCAGTTCGCCACCAAAGACGAGATGCAGGCGTTGGGTCATTGGAACCTCTGGGTTTTGAATTTGCCTGCAATCTAAGGGAAATTGCGTCCGGGTGAAAGGGCTTAGTCGGGCACTGATTCAGGCTTAAGCCGTGTTATCAGATCCTGATGCAGCCCAGGCCCAGCGGCCAGCATGCCACGCAGTTTCGGATGGGCGTTGTTAAAGCGTGCCTGCCCCCCGGCAAGATCGGTCACAGTTGCCCCGGCAAGCTGTGCTATCAGGCTGCCGGCGGCGACATCCCATTCCCATGTCGGACGGATGGTGATCATGGCGTCAAAACGTCCTTGGGCGATCAGGCATAGGCGCCAGGCAAGGGATGATCGAAAGTGACGTTCAATCGGGGGCATTTCATCATGTTGCCAGTGCTGTGCTGCGAAATTGTTCTTGGTGCCCAGAACCGTCGCGCCCTGCATGTTGGCGGATGTGGCCTGTATTGTTGCGCCGTTTAATGTGGCTGTGCCATCGCGATGGGCCAAATACATTTCGTCGCGCATGGGCAGATACACAGCGGCGGCGATGACTTCGCCTTTTTCTGCGATTGCCAGAGAATGGGAAAAGCTTTTCTCGCCGTTGATAAAGGCCCGGGTGCCGTCGATCGGATCAATGATAAAAACGCGATCGTGCGACAGGCGGGCATTGTCGTCTTCGGTTTCTTCAGAAAGCCAGCCATAATCAGGGCGGGCTGCGCGCAGATCCGCGTGCAACATCCGGTCAATCGCAAGATCGGCTTCGGTGACCGGGCCTGCGCCATCGGGCTTGTCAGTGACATCGGGGTCTTTTTTCCAGAATTTTCGCGCAATGTCGCCGCTGGCCAGGGCCGCATCACGCAAAAGGTTCAGATCAGTTTCCGGCAAGGGTCATTCCTTCGATCATCAGCGATGGCACGACACGCGACAGATGGGTGCGGGCATCATTGGCAGGAATGATGCGTTTCAGCATATCACGCAGATTTCCGGCGATGGTGCATTCATTGACCGGATATTGGATTTCGCCATTTTCGATCCAAAAACCGGATGCGCCGCGGGAATAATCACCGGTGTTTGGGTTGATGGTTGACCCGATCATCGAGGTGATCAGCAGGCCCGTGCCCATGTCACGCAACAGATCATTTAGGGTCTGATTGCCCTGTGTTAGGGTCGCATTTCCGCTGGTTGGTGAAGGCCCGGACGAGGTGCCTCGGCTGGCGTTTGCGGTACTTGTCATGTTCAGCTGCCGCGCGGTGGCAAGATCAAGTGTCCATCCGGTCAGAACACCATTTTCAACCACGTGACGGGATCGGGTCGCCAGACCTTCGCCGTCAAAAGGACGGGATCCCCCAACGCGGGCGCGGTGGGGATTTTCAATCAAAGACATATGTTCCGGCAGGATCTGTTCACCAATGCAATCTTTCGCCCAGCTTGATCCACGCGCGACGGATGCACCGTTCACAGCCCCCAGAAGATGCCCGATTAACGAAGATGAGATCCGTTCATCAAAGATCACAGGATAGGTGCCGGTTGCCGGTTTGCGGGCATTGGCGCGAGATACAGCACGTTCAGCGGCAATGCGGCCGATTTCGGCAGGGGCAATCAGATCGTTCTGAAAAATGCGAGAATCGCCGTAATAGTCACGTTCCATCCCCGTGCCTTCCCCGGTGATCGCCACACAGGATGTGCCGCGATTGGTGCGGGCATATCCGCCTGCAAACCCGTTGCTGGTGGCCAAATGAATGCTATGGCGACCATAACCAGCACTTGAAGACTGCACCTGCGAGACACCCTGAACAGCCTGTGCGGCGGCTTCGGCCTGACGCGCGTCTTCTTCCAACGCTTTGGGGGTGGGTTCGTCTGATGGGTCTTCCAGTTCAAGGGACGCCACATCAAAAGAGGTTGCGAATTCGCCGCTTTCGGCAAGCCCGGACCAGGGATCTTCTGGTGCTTCTTTCGCCATGGCAACTGCGCGTTCCGCCATCTGGGCGATGGTATCGGTGCGGGTGTCCGATGATGACACAACAGCGGTGCGTTTGCCGATAAAGACCCGCAGCCCGATGTCAGTGCCTTCCGAACGTTCCGCATGTTCCAACGCGCCCTTTAGCACGTCCACAGAAACGGACTGGCCTTCGACCGCAAGCGCGTCGGCGTGATCTGCACCAGCTTTGCGCGCGGCTAGGAGGAGGGCATCTGTGATATCGGAAAGGGCGTTTGTCATAATCGGACCTGCTGTCTGTTTGCACCAGAGGTAATTGCCCAGAGGCCTTCGCACAAGCAGATGATGGCTTTGGGCAAAAGAAAAGGGCCGCGCGATTGACTGCGCGGCCCCGAAAATGGATTTGGTCGGCTTATTTCAGGCGTTGACCGTTTGCGCGGATTTCCCCGGCTTCGTTGATTTCCAGACGGGATTTCAACGTGTCTTCGCCTTCACCTGGAACGGCAAAGAGGCCCATCATCATACGCGCGCCCATGGCTTGCTGTTCTGGCAGGAAACCCATTTTAGTCAGGTTGTCCATCAGGCCATTGATACCAGATGCGGCCAGATCAATATGACCGGCAGGCAGGGGCTGTTCGCCCTTTGCGACGGGATCATAGTTCACAGACATTTCGCCGGTGCCGGTGATGCTGGCACCCGCAGCGGAAAGTTCGAACGCATCAAGGCGGATATCGTTGGGCATCAGCGGAAGCGCATCTGGCCCGACACTTTCCCAAGCGGCAAGATCCAGCACATCAATCTGCCAGGACGGATCTGCGGACAGATCGATGGTCAGCTGGGCGGGATCGCGGGACAACATGGCAGCCGGGTCAAACATCCCCCAGATTTCATCGTTCAACGTGAATTCATTCAGTGCCACCATATAGCGCGCACGGGTGTTATCTGCGATCAGCGGGGCGGTAATATCAATATCCATACCCGCTGCGCCAATGCTGACTGGCGGGATCATACCGCCTGCGATATTCAGGTTGGTTTCGCCTGCAACCCCCGCCATTTTTACAATGCCGCTGTCGATTTGCATGTCAATGGTCTGATCTTTGGCAAGGATGTTGCTGGTGACCTCACCCATCGGGGTCGTTTGCACCTGGGTTTGTTCCATTTCATCCATGGTGCCGCTCATGGCAAAGCCCAGTCCACCTTTCAGGGCTGCAATCAGACCTTCAGCAGTGGTGAAATCCATTGCGTCAGGCAGAGTGACGCGGCTGGTGTAATTTACGCCGGATTGCGATTGTGACTGGCTCTGCCGCATTTGGCCATCACCTGTATCCATCAAGAATTCATAAGATGACGTTGCTGTTTTGCCGGTGAGATTTGCCTGCCAGCCGTTTTCGCGGTTCACGATGGCCTGCATTTCTGCGCCTGCCATTAGACCTGACATTTCAAAGACGAGTTGCGCCAAATCAGCGGTAGACAGTTCGTCACTGGTGACGGACCAGTCAGAGATCTTCCAAGCGAGGTTTTCCAGATTGACGTCATAGGTCATTTCGTCGGTCGTGCCGCTGATATTGGTGGTGCGGGCTGAAGATGCGGTTTCAAATGACAGCGCGCCGCCATCCTGACCATAAGTCACAGAAATCACGCCTTCCTGATTTTCAGGCCAGACAACGGCGACGTCACCGCCATTTTCCTGCAGAGATACGCCACCGATGTTGAAGCGCAGATCAAGCGGGGCTTCCATTTCGCCGAATTGTGGAATGGTTGCAGTGAATTCCAGTGGGGAGAGATCCAGACCATTGCCGGTTTCTGTTACATTGGCGGCTGTCAGGCTCATGCCCATACGCGCAGCGTCTTCCTGCCAGGCCTGCCAGACCTCGGATGCGGAAATATCCGCCAGCGCTGTGGTGGTCATTAGAATGGTGGATGTGGCGGCGAGACCACCAAATGAAAGAATACGGTTCATTGCAGAGCCTTTCGGAATGAATTTGAGTTCAGTTATCGCGCAGGTTGTCAGCCGGTCAAGGCATGGGGACAGGTTCTACGGAAATTGCCTGGATTTCGCTTAAGTCAAACTTAGGCCTGGGCAGGCTGTATGGGATCGGTCAGTAATATATCGGTGTGGATTGTCTGATGTTCTCATGTGATTTGATATGGGGGTGCCCAGGCCCCGCTTCAAGCGGTTGTGACATTCTGCCCCAAAGCCCTTTTGTTGACAGACCTAGCGTTCTAACATGAGGGTATCAGAAAAAAGGGAGGCATGGGATGGCCGGCGTTTCAGGAAAGACAGTGTTTATAACCGGGGCAAGCCGCGGCATTGGCGAAGCCACAGCACGGCTGTTCGCGGGGGCGGGCGCGAATGTGGTACTGTTCGCGCGTTCGACTGCCGAAACAGAGACTATTGCAGGTGAAATTGGCGAAAATGCTTTGGCGGTAAGTGGCGATGTGTCGTCCTGGCCCGACATGGTAAATGCGATCACCCAGGCGGAACGCCACTTTGGACCTATTGATATTCTGATCAATAATGCTGGGGTGATCGACCCGATTGGTATGATGTCGACGTCTGATCCCGAAGCTTGGGGACGTGTGCTCGATATCAATACAAAAGGTGTCTATAACGGGATGCGGGCGGTTATTCCGGGGATGGAAACACGCGGTGCGGGCACTGTGATCACGATCAGTTCCGGTGCGGCCCATAACGCATTGGAAGGCTGGAGCGCCTATTGCACGTCTAAGGCCGGCACCGCGATGCTGACGAATGCGGCGCATCTGGAAAGTGGCGGCAAGGGCGTACGGATTATGGGATTTTCCCCCGGAACGGTTGCGACACGCATGCAAAAAGACATCAAAGCATCCGGCATTAATGCGGTCAGCCTGCTGGACTGGGAAGATCACCATCCTGTCGATGTACCCGCAAAGATCCTGTTGTGGATGTGTGGGGAAGATGCAGATGATTATCTGGGCCAGGAAGTGCATCATGCGAATGAAGAAGTTCGCAAACGGGCAGGTCTGACCGTATGATCCGGGTCGAAAAATCCGGGGCCTGTCAGGTTGTGAAAATTGACCGGCCGGAGAAAGCAAATTCTCTGACCTCTGGCATGCTAGAAGAATTGTGTGAGATCTTTGAATCAGTCTCTGATGCTGGGGTAAACACGGTTATCTTGACGGGGGAAGGTACGGTTTTTTCGGCAGGGGCTGATCTGGATGAGGCCCGCGCAGGCCTTGCCACTTCCCCCCTGTGGGAACGCCTTTCAGGGGCGGTGGCCACTGCGCCCTGCCTGACGATTGCGGCATTGAATGGCACGCTTGCCGGGGGCGCTATGGGGATGGTCCTAGCCTGCGATCTGCGCCTTGCTGTGGCGCACGCAAAGTTTTTCTATCCGGTGATGAAACTGGGCTTTCTGCCGCAGCCATCTGATCCCATCCGGATGAAAGCCCTGATCGGCCCGGCGCGCGCCAAACTGATCTTGATGAGCGGTCAGAAAATCACAGCGGATGAAGCGCTTTCGTTTGGATTGGTTGATCGCATCACTGCACCGGAAGATCTGATGACCGAGGCGCACAATCTGTCAGATGTTCCCTGTGGGGCGTCTGCTGCGCATGTGGCGGCGATCAAGGCCATGTTGGGTTAACGTCTGGTTCGCCTTGAGATTTTGGTCAGAGCCTGTATGCATCATCTATTCTGAGTGCCAGGACCGGAGAGTATTATGAGCGTAGAAGCCACAGAGACCCAGGGCGGGATTGTTGAGACGGTAAAAGAATATGGGCTATGGGCCTGGGATCTTGCCAGTGACTGGCTGCTTTCACCCGCCGCATGGACACAATTTGCCCTGCTGGTTCTTGCCTTTGGCATCGCCTGGTATGTAACGCGCAAGGCAACGCCGGTGATTATTCGCCTGGTCACGCCGCCTGAAGAACAAAGCCATATCATCGCGCGCCTGCGCCGCTATGCGCTGATCTACCTGCCCCTGATGTTGCCCTTGCTGGCTTACGCTTTTACCGGCGCCGGCGAAGGTGTGACGCGGTCTTTGTTTGGGTCGGGGGCTGTGATTGCCTTTGGCAAACGTGTGTTCCTGTTCCTGGCTGTGCGTGCCTTTGTGCGGGATATTATCAACGATTCTTTCCTGAAACTTCTTGGCAAATATGTCCTTTTGCCTGCCATGGCGCTGCACACGGTGGGTATGTTGAACCCGGCGACAGATTTTCTAAGTGCGACCATCATCCAGTTGGGCAACATTAGTTTTTCTGTCATGTCTTTGGTGCGTGGCGTTATTGCCGGGGCGTTGCTGTTCTGGTTGGGGCGTTGGTCGAATGATCAGAGCACGACCTATATCCAGAAGCAGGCAGAGCTGCGCCCTGCAACGCGACAGTTGGCTGTGAAAGCATCCGAGATCTTTATATTTGGTCTCGCCTTTTTGTTGCTTCTGAACATCATGGGGATCAACCTGTCGGCCCTTGCGGTGCTTGGTGGTGCGATTGGTGTGGGTCTTGGTTTTGGCCTGCAGAAAATTGCGTCGAACTTCATTTCGGGCGTGATTCTTTTGCTGGAAGGTCAGGCGACCGTGGGGGATTATGTGGAACTGGACGGCGGTGAATCCGGCACAATTGTAAAGATGACTGCGCGTGCGATTTTTCTGGAAACCTTTGATGGTCGCTGGATCGTTGTTCCGAATGAGGATTTCATTACAACCCGTGTTGTGAACTATTCTGATCAGGGGTCTTCCAACCGCTACGAAGTCGAATTTTCTGTCAGTTATGATACCGACATCAACAAAGTGCCGGACATTATCGAAGCGGCAGTGGCACAGCACAAAGGTGTGCTTGATGCGCCATACCCTCCGGATTGTGAGTTGCGCGGGTTTGGTGACAGCGGCGTTGATTTCGCCGTGGAATTCTGGGTGAACGGGTTTGATGACGGTGAGAATAAATTCACGTCAGATATTATGTTCATCGTCTGGAATGCGCTGAAAGACGCGAATATCGAAATTCCGTATCCGCATCGCGTTGTCGAAATTAAGGGCGCTTTGCCGACAGTTGCAGAATGAAAACGGGGCTTGTCATTGGAGCGGGTCCAGCCGGGTTGATGGCCGCGGAGGAGCTGGCGAAAGCGGGGTTGTCTGTCACGGTGATCGAAGCGAAAACCAGCCCCGCGCGCAAATTTTTGATGGCGGGGAAAAGCGGGCTGAACCTGACAAAAGATGAACCCCTTGCGGATTTTTTGGCGGCTTTCCCTGATGCGCCGGATCTGTTGTTGGAAATTCTGCATGGGTTTGGACCGGAACAGACAAAGGCCTGGGCCCAGGGGCTGGGACAAGACGTATTTACCGGATCATCTGGGCGGGTGTTTCCGAAGGTGATGAAGGCGTCGCCCCTGTTACGCAGCTGGTTGATACGACTGGATGGGCTGGGTGTGGTGTTGCGAACGGGCCTGCGTTGGAATGGCTTCACCGATGGCGGTGTTTCGGTCGTCAGCGCAAACGGGAACGAAGTTTTGACACCGGATGTGACCGTTCTCGCCTGTGGCGGCGCCAGCTGGGCGCGATTGGGGGCCGATGGGGTCTGGGTGGAATATCTGGGCGATCAGGTTGTACCGTTTAAACCTGCCAATATGGGATTTGAAAGAAACTGGTCTGACCACATGGCGAAACATTTGGGTGCGCCTGTTAAACCAGTGGTTCTGAAATGCGGCAATCGTCAGGTGAAAGGCGAATTTGTAATTTCCGGGCGGGGGATTGAAGGCAGTGCAATTTATGCGGTGTCCCGTGAAATGCGCGAGGGTGCGGATCTGTTCCTGGACCTGATGCCGGATCTATCCGTCGAAAAATTACAGATGCGTCTGGATCGACCACGCGCGAAAAACAGCATGACCAATCACCTGCGTAAAGCTGGATTGAGTGCAGTAAAAGTCGCGCTTTTGCGTGAAATAGGGTCTGATTTCAGTGCAGGATCGATCAAGGATATGCCGTTGTCCCATGATGGCCCGCGCCCCATAGACGAGGCGATTTCTGTTGCAGGTGGCCTGCAGTTCGCAGCACTTGATCGTGGCCTAATGTTGAAAAATAGGCCGGGTGTATTTTGTGCGGGCGAGATGCTGGATTGGGAAGCCCCAACCGGTGGTTATCTGATCACGGCCTGTCTAGCGACAGGACAGTTTGCAGGTCGTGCAGCAGCAAACTGGGCCCAAAATAGAGACTAACCCATGGGTTAGGGCCTTATTCTGTCATGGCCAAAGTTCTGCGATATGCATCGCGGGCACGTAGGCGTTTGCGATACTCTTCCAGTGTGGGTTCGCTGATTTCGAAACCTGCACTGCGCGCCCAGTCTAAACAATGTGCCAAGATCAAATCCGGTACGGTGATTTTATCGCCCATAAGAAATGCGTTCCCGGTAAGACGTGGTGCAAGTGCTGCCATATTGCGGGCAAGTTCTTTTGCGCAGGTGTCGCGAACGCCGGGAATACGTTCCTCCTCGGGCAGGTAATGTTCATGACGACCGGCCATCCACAGAACAGAATCAAATTCGTCCAGAATAAGCTGGGTAAAGCCATCCTGTTGTGCGCGTTCAATCGTGCCGGTTTCATAGGTGAGCTGTCCGTGACGATCGGCCAGAAACTGAATGATGGCGGTCGAGTCGGTCAAGGTGGTGCCATCTGCAATCAGGGCAGGGATTTTGCCCGTTGGATTGATGGCCCGGGCCGCATCTGACCGGGCGGGGGCTGCGTTGCGTGTATAGCTGGCACCGATTTCTTCCAACATCCACAGGACACGGCGGGTGCGCGAGCGGATCGCGCCGATGACTTCATACATGGTGTTTCCTATCGTCGGGCAAGCATTGAAAGACGGATCAGCGCGCGTTCCATCGCGGCATTGGCGGGGGCATTGGATGAAGATCGCAGCTGAAGATCAGTTTCGGTTAGCACCTGAAGGGCTTGTTCCAGGCGGCGTAATCCCCAGTTCGTGGCCTGGCGTGTCATACGGTCGCGACGCGGGCCGAAAACCGGGGGGCGCAGTCGGGATATGCCCTGGGACGGCCCGCCCGGATCAGATGCAGCGGCGTGCAGTGTTCGGAAATGACGCATGGCACCAATGCAAAGCGTCACCGGCAAAATACCCTGGCTGCGCAGACGCGCCATCAGGGGGCCGATTTCTGCGGTGCGGGCTTCGGCGATGATATTCAACATGTCATCCAGCGCGGCTTCGGTAGAGGTGGGCGCGACGGCTTCGATATCGGCTTCGGATACAGGGGATGTATCGCGATGTTTATAGAGACCCAGCTTTTCGATGACCTGAGAAAAATCACCTGGGTCAAGGCTGCGTGACAGGTTTTCGATTGTCTCCATCGCATCGCGTGGCACATTTTGCAGGCCGGCTTTTTGCAACATCTCTTCGATTTCTTCACGCCCGGGGGGATCATCATAAATGCCGACAGCGTAAGCGTTGCGATGGCCTTCAAACAGTTTGCGTGTTTTGGATGTGGCTTTCAGTGCTTTTGCCGTCACGACAACCTGTGCATCACCGTCTTGCCAGTCGTCCAATGCGGTTTGCAGGGCGGGAAACGCGAATTCTGTGGCCTCTTCTACAAAGACAACACGCGGGCCAGGGAAGAAACCGACGGCTTTCATTGCGTCTGTCAGCTGGGCAGGATCTTTGCGCAGCTCTGCCCCGTTGATCCGGGTCAGGCGCATTTCTTCTTCGCCTTTGGGGCCAACAAGGGCGGCAATCACCTGTTGTCGTTTCAGGGCAACGCGCATTGCGTCTTGGCCATAGATCAAAAGCCCGGTTTTGCCCGGATCAGGCTTTGCAAAATATCTGCCTGCTTCGCGCGCCGCCAGTTTCATGGGGCGATCTGATCGCTGACAAGCAGCAGTCTGGTGTAAAGCTGGTCTGCAAGAATCACCATCAGTCGCTGGCGTGCATCGCGCTGTGCTGTTTGCGTTGAAATTGTCGTGCCTGTGGCGGCGTAGCTGGTGAAATTGGAAACTTTTCCTTCGGCGACAACGCTGTCGGTCGTGTCATCTTTCAGGGTATAAGTCAGCACACCATCAATATTATAGCGGGTCGTGACCTGTTCCGGCGTAATGCCAAGACCGTCTTCTTCCACCGTTAAATGATAGTTCAGCGTCCAGCGGATGTTTTCCGGCTGCCCAAGACGTTCTTCAAGGCGGCGGGTGATATCAAACCCGTTGCGATCAGAAGGGGCCATGACTTCGATGCTGTTTTGTAACGCATGGCCAGACTGATCCGGTGCTAAGGCAGGTGTAAAGCCGCAGCCGGTTAGGGCTGCGACAATCAGAAATACAGAGAGGTGTTTAAACAACCACATTGATAATGCGTCCCGGAACCACGATCAGTTTCTTTGGCGCATTGCCATCAAGCGCCTTGACCACAGCATCATGTGCCAGCGCGATTTTTTCAATCTCTTCTTTGCCCATATCCGCAGGCACGCTGACTTCGGCGCGGCGTTTGCCGTTGATCTGGATCGGCATTGTGACACTGCTTTCCACCAGGAGAGCTTTGTCAGCCTTTGGCCATGGTGCGTTGATCACCAGACCTTCGCCGCCCTGATGCGCCCAGATATCTTCCGCCAGATGTGGCGTCATCGGGGCCATCAGTTGCGCAAGGGTCATGATGGCCTCGCGCTGTGCTTTGTGGCTGGCTTTGGATTTCTGAATGATGTTGGTGAAACCGTAAAGTTTCGCAATGGCCGCGTTAAAGCCAAAGCTTTCCACACCCAAGGTTACATCGCGAATCGCCTTGTGCGTTTCGCGCAGCAGATCTTCGTCGCCCGTGCCTTTGGCATCTTTATCCATCTCGCCAATGCGGTCACACAGATTCCAGACGCGGTTCAGGTGCTTTGCGGCGGCTTCGGCACCAGAGGCTGTCCATTCCACATCCCGTTCGGGGGGAGAATCAGAGAGAACAAACCAACGAGCCGTATCAGCGCCATAAGCATCAATGATAGAAACGGGATCGACGACATTGTTCTTGGACTTAGACATTTTCGCAGAAGGCGTGACCTTCAACTGTTCATCCGTGCCCTTAACATAGGTGTTGCCGTCGCGTTTCTCGACTTCTTCCGGGTAATGATACAGCGTGCGCCCTTCTGGGGTTTTGCGCGTGGTGTTTTCATAGATCTCATGCGTCACCATGCCCTGCGTGAACAGCGCATCAAACGGTTCAATCGCTTTGTCCGGCAAATGACCACAGATTTGCATCGCACGCGCAAAGAAGCGGGAATAGAGCAGGTGCAGAATCGCATGTTCAATCCCGCCGATATATTGATCGACGTTCATCCAGTATTCGGCCTCGGCCATATCTGTTGGCGTTGCAGCATCCGGTGCGGTGAAGCGGGCGAAATACCAGGATGAATCAACGAAGGTATCCATCGTGTCGGTTTCGCGTAGCGCGTCAGCACCACAAGACGGGCAGGCACAGTTGCGCCAGGTCGGGTGACGGTCCAGCGGATTGCCCGGCTGGTCAAAGCTGACATCAAACGGCAATTCAATCGGCAGGTTTTCTTTTTTCTCAGGAACCACGCCACAAGCATCACAATGCACCACAGGAATCGGGCAGCCCCAATAGCGTTGACGGGACAGGCCCCAGTCACGCAGGCGGAACTTGGTCACACCTTCGCCCCAACCGTCTTTTTCAGCCAGATCAATCGTAACATTGATGGCCTCTTCGCCGGTTGCCTCATCCAGGCCTGCGAAATGGTCAACCCATTTCACTTTCTCGGACTTCATTGGAACGAAAGCTTCGTTTTCGACAGCTGTCTCATTGTCCAGCGCAAAGAAGGTGTCGATCACGGGTAGATCGTATTTACGGCAGAAATCAAGGTCGCGCTGATCATGGGCCGGACAGGCAAAGATTGCACCTGTGCCGTAATCCATCAGGATAAAGTTCGCGATCCAAACGGGCAATTCCGCACCGGTCAGCGGATGTTTCGCCTTGATACCGGTGTCATAGCCCAGCTTTTCAGCGGTTTCGATGGCTTCTTCCGTGGTGCCGCCCTTGCGCATTTCCGCAAGAATCGCAGCAACTTCGGGGTTGTTTTCTTCCAGTTCCTTGGAAATCGGGTGATCTGGCGAAATCCCCACAAAGCTTGCGCCGTTCAGCGTGTCGGGGCGGGTGGTGTAAACTGTGATCGGTTCTTCGCCGTCCACACGTTCAAAGGCAAATTGCAGACCGCGTGATTTGCCGATCCAGTTTTCCTGCATCAGGCGCACTTTTGCAGGCCAGTTTTCCAATCCGTCCAGGGCGGTCAGCAATTCATCGGAATAATCCGAGATCTTGAAGAACCATTGTGTCAGTTCGCGGCGTTCCACTGGTGCACCTGACCGCCATCCACAGCCGTTTTCCACCTGTTCATTCGCCAGAACCGTCATATCCACCGGATCCCAGTTCACGACGGCATTTTTGCGATAAACCAGACCTTTTTCGAGGAAATCGAGGAACAGGGCCTGTTGTTGCCCGTAATATTCAACATCACAGGTGGCAAACATACGGGACCAGTCAAGCGACAGGCCCAGCGGTTTCATCTGTTCGACCATTGTGTCGATGTTTTCATAGGTCCAGGTTTTCGGATGACCACCGATTGCCATCGCCGCATTTTCCGCAGGCATGCCAAAAGCATCAAATCCCATTGGGTGCAGCACGGAAAAACCACAAGACATCTTATAACGCGAAATCACGTCGCCCATGGTATAGTTGCGTACATGACCCATGTGCAGCTTGCCGGATGGGTAAGGGAACATCTCAAGCACATAGTATTTTTCTTTGTTCTCATCGCGGGTGGCTGTGAAAACTCCGGCTTCTTCCCAGGCTTTTTGCCATTTGGGTTCCAGATCAGATGCGGTGTAACGAGACATATCTCAGGTCCTTTACGTGAAAACGCCGGGCATCGGGCCCGGCGTGGTCATAATCGGTGAATGGGCAGTGGTCCAGAGCGGACGTTATATAGTGCGTTACAGTTTGCCTTCGGCAATACGCAGCTGGCGGGCACGTGTGAGAATCGCATCTTCCACAGCGCGGCGTGTGTCTGCATCAACAGCACGGCCACCACGGGTTTGCAGTGACAGGTTCAGAGAGCGCGCATCAAGAGCGGGGTCTGTGATGTAGATCGTCGCGCGGTAGCTGCGGGAACTGCCGGGAGGGGTGCCATAGCCGGTAGAGATAACGCCGGAAAACGGATCGGCGGTCTGGATGGGCAGGAAATTCAGTGTCTCAAGGCTGGCACGCCAGATGTATTTGTTGACCTCAAGGGTAACGTTTGCGTCATCCCCGCTGTTGAAAAGATCCCAAATCGTCTCGCGTTCACTTGTGCCGGCCAACTCCTGTTTGGCTTGTTCAATAGCAGGTGTTTGGCTGCGATTCTCGCCACTGTAGGAATCGTTTCGGGCAGAACGGTTGTCGCCGCAGGCTGCCAGGGTAATCAACGTCACGGCAATCGCCAGTTTTCCAATAGATTTGCTAAGTGTCATGTGTTTTGCCCTGAATTAACCTGCGTTCCCTCTGTTACAGGTGACTGGGAAGCCGGGCAAGGTTTTTCACCTGTTATATAGTGTAATATAGTCGCGTTGCGCGAAGACCTGCCATCAGGCCCGGAAATGAACTGTGGCAAAGCTGCACCAGGAGCGATGACTTTCGCTGTTCAGGGCGGGCTTTTCTTGATCGGCGGGCGAAAACGGGGGAAACACCCTCATACCCGGTTCAGATTCCCCTGAATTGGGATGCACCTTTGAATTCCATGAGGGAAACAAAATGAACAAAATTCTTCTCGCGACTACCGCACTCGTAGCAACCGCTGGCTTCGCTTCTGCTGAAGTAGCACTGTCCGGTTCTGCTGAAATGGGTCTGATCTCTGGCGATCGTTATGGCGTTAACTCTAACGTACAGTTCCACAACGACATCGACGTTCGTTTCACACTGTCCGGCGAAACTGAGAGCGGCCTGACATTCGGTGCGACTATCGATCTCGACGAAACTGGTGGCCTGGGCGTAGGTTCCGGCAACACTGGTAACAAATCTGCTGTATTCATCTCCGGTGGCTTCGGCACACTGACACTGGGTGACACAGACGGCGCTCTGGATTGGGCGATGCAGGAAACTGGTGTTGGTTCTTCTATCGCTGATGACCACACTTCCCACGTTGGTTACAACGGCAACTCCGGCCTTGACGGTGACCACGGTGGTCAGGTTCTTCGTTACGACAACACCTTTGGTGATTTCGGCGTAGCAGCATCTGTTCAGATCAACGACCAGCCAACAGCTGCTGACGATGTTTTCGGCCTTGGTCTGAAATACAACGCTGCTCTGGGCGGTCTGGATCTGGGTCTGGGTCTTGGTTACCAGGACAACGGCACAAACGGCATCGTTGGTCTGTCTGTTGACACAACCTTCGCAAACGGCCTGCGCGCTATCCTGAACTACTCTGATCTTGACGGTCAAGCTGCAACAGACAACGACAAGCACATCGGGCTTGGCTTGGCTTACGTTTCTGGCGATCTGACTGTTTCTGCAAACTACGGTGAGTATGAAACTGTTGCTGGCGTGAAAACAGACGGTTACGGCTTGGCTGTAAACTACGGCCTGGGCGGTGGTGCATCAGTTCAGTTCGGTTACGCTTCTGACCTGATCAAAACTGGTGTTAACCCACTCGGTGGTTCTTCCTGGTCCTTGGGTCTGGCGATGTCCTTCTAATTCAGAAGAACATTTCTTATAAGGGAAGGGCGGGATTTATTCCCGCCCTTTTCTTTTGTGGGGAAGCGATGTTAGATCAGGCCTGAAACAACGGGGCCGACTATGTCACTTTCAGAAATCACCGCGAAAATTGAAAAAGAAGAGATCCGCACCGGGCGCACCCCGGGCAGCGCGCAGCTGATTGCGGTTTCCAAAGTGCAACCCAATGATCGGGTCGAAGCTGTCTTGCGTGAGGGGCATCGTCTGTTTGGCGAAAACAAGGTGCAGGAAGCCGCCGGTAAATGGCCTGCGTTCCGCGAACAGTTTTCAGATGTGAAGGTGCACCTGCTTGGCCCGTTGCAGACGAACAAAGCGCGTCAGGCGATGGACCTGTTCGAAGCCATCCATTCACTGGATCGCCCGAAACTTGCGAATACTCTGGCGCGTCTTGCACAAGAACTGGGCCATTGTCCGGATCTGTTCATTCAGGTGAACACGGGTGAAGAAGATCAGAAAGCCGGTGTTCTGCCCAAAGATGCGGATGATTTCATCAAGGAATGTCGTGCGCTAGATCTGCCTATTGTAGGATTGATGGCCATTCCGCCTGCGGATGAAGAAGCATCCCTGCATTTTGCGTTGCTGCGCAAAATTGCGGAACGTAACGGTATTGAAGGCCTGTCCATGGGGATGAGCGGAGATTATGAACGCGCGATTGCACAGGGCGCGACCCATGTACGTGTCGGATCGGCAATCTTTGGGGCGCGGGATTACGGTTGATCTGCGGTGATCAGCTTTGCACAATGAGCTGGGCGCCGGGGCGCAGATTTTCCACAATGTAATGCAGGTCAGGTCGGCTGAAGGCGATACAGCCTTCGGTGCCGTAGCCGGGTCTGCGCCATTGGTGGATGAAAATCGCTGATCCCTTGCCGGGGATGGCAACGGGCCAGTTCCAGGTTGTGACCAGAACGAGATCATAAAGAGGATCGGCGCGGCGCAGTTTTTCATGACTGAAATCATAGGGATGTGCGTTGATCAGATGATTGTAATTCACATCATCCACGTCATCTGACCAGAGATCATTCAGCCGCAAAGGCATCATCGGCAGCGCGGTGCGCGGTGCCGTAATGCGATCAGGGCGATAGAAACCACCAACAATTTCATGACGACCGACGGGGGTTGCGCCGTCACCTTCGCATTTGTCTGCGCGGATCCCACCCTTGCCAATCGAACAGGGAAACAAACGCCCCATAAAACGCACGCCGCGCGGGGTCACCACCAGATCAAAAGGGGTCACAGCAGATGCCCCGATTTTTTTGCTTTGGTCGCAAGATATGCGCGGTTCTGTTCCGTCTCTCCGACTTTCAGGGCGACACGTTCGACTACTTTGATGCCCATATCGTTCATTTTTGCGACTTTGGCGGGGTTGTTTGTCATGAGGTGCACGGATTTAAAACCAAGTTTTTTCAGGATCTCTGCGCCTGTGCGGAAGTCTCGTTCATCATCCTCAAAACCCAGACGATGATTTGCTTCGACGGTGTCAAACCCTTGATCCTGAAGGGAATAAGCGCGCATTTTATTGGCAAGTCCGATGCCGCGCCCTTCCTGATTGAGATACAGCAATATGCCCGCGCCATTCTGTCCCATCGCGGCCAGGGCTGCGTTCAGTTGCGGGCCACAATCGCATTTCAGGGAACCAATGACGTCACCCGTGAAACAGGCAGAATGCAGACGCGTCAGAACCGGCTGGTCGCGATCAGGTGATCCGATTTCAACTGCGTAATGTTCGCTTGACCCATCATCGGTGCGGAAAATATGCAGACGCCCGGCTTCGGACACGGTCATGGGCAGGCGAGCGTGGACGACTTGCGTCAGGGCGTGACCGTTCTTCAGCAAAAGTTCCGTGGCCGCGCCATCCAGAACAGTCAGATCATGAGAAGATGCAAAATTTCGACCACCATCCACGGGAACACATAGCATCGCAGGTAAGATCTGGGCGGATTTGGCCAGTTGCACTGCGGCGCGGGCAAGTTGGCAATCGCCACCACGCAGTTCGCTCCAGGGGCCCTTCATGGGATGTAACAGATCATCCGCAGGATCCGCGGTGGCACGGATCCATGCGACACCGGCGTCTGAGGGCAGGCGCAGGCGGGCAATGTCCCCATCATATGCGCGTATCTTCAGGGTTTCGGCGCGCCGTGCGGTAAGTGTCAGGCTGACATCCCCCAAGGTGCGCATTTCTGCCAGACGATCAGCACTGACATTTTCAGCGCCAATCGCGAGAAGACTGTCGTCACCATCTGTCAGAATAATGGCAACGCCCATACGCAGATCTGCCCGCGCCCGAGCGAGTCGTTCTGTGGTTGTCGGGAAAAGAGCGTTCATCTGGAGCCGCCGATTGTTACAGGTCTGAGTGAGACATAATGAAAATATCCACGGAATTGAAACATATTCTGCGTTACGGACACGAGGCCGTGAGAATTTGTTTCGCCCACTTGAGAATTATCTGTGGCATACTCAATTGATAGGGACACAGCACTGATACGGTTTGAACAAGGATAAATATAATGAGCAACCTGAAGAAAATCCTGCTTGTTGATGATGATGAAGACCTGCGCGAGGCTTTGTCAGAACAACTTGTGATGACCGAAGATTTCGATGTGTTCGAAGCGGCTGATGGTGCCGGTGCGATGGAAAAAGCACGTGAAGCGATTTATGATCTGGTGATCCTGGACGTGGGCCTGCCTGATACAGACGGTCGGGAACTTTGCCGTCTGATGCGCAAGCAGGGCGTGAAATGTCCGATCCTGATGCTGACCGGCCATGATTCAGATGCGGATACAATTCTGGGTCTTGATGCGGGCGCGAATGACTATGTGACCAAGCCGTTCAAATTTCCGGTGCTTTTGGCGCGTGTTCGTGCGCAGCTGCGTCAACATGAACAATCAGAAGATGCTGTGTTCCAGCTTGGGCCATATACGTTCAAACCTGCGACCAAGATGCTGGTCACTGAAGACGACCGCAAGATTCGCCTGACCGAAAAAGAAACCAATATTTTGAAGTTTCTGTATCGGTCGGCAGATGGTGTGGTGGCGCGGGATGTGCTGTTGCATGAAGTCTGGGGTTATAATGCCGGTGTCACCACACACACGCTGGAAACCCATATTTATCGTCTGCGTCAGAAGATCGAACCTGATCCCTCTAATGCGCGCCTGTTGGTGACGGAAAGCGGTGGTTACCGTCTCGTCAGTTAACGTAATCCCGTCGGTGCCCGGGTTATGGCACCATCTCTCCCTGTTGGACTGACCCGGTTTTATACCGGGTCTTTTTTTGCGACGGCGCCCGCATCATGGGGAATGGTTTTCATCCAGGCGCGCACGGCTGAGCTGCGTCCGCGGGAAACCGAAATTGTTTCACCAGAGTTAAGTTCAAGCACCAATTTGCCATCTTCGCGTTTCAATTGCTTCGCAGCGCGGCGCGCGACCCACCAAGATCGATGGACTTGCATACCGTCCACGGCTTCGACCGCTTTGACAGCCTTGCTGATGCTAAGGCGCGTGATGCCACTTCTGTTGATGCAGCGTAGTTCTACATAATGTTCCTGGGCCTGGATGCTAAGCAGCATGCGGGTGTCGACTGTAATGTCGCCAATTTGCACGACGTAATTTTCAATGGGCTTCAGCTCGGGAGGGGAGGCAGTCGTGGGTTGTTCTGGGTTCGACTGTTTGTGTGATTGCTGTTTTCCCGAATTTATCGCGGATTTATAGTTGGCTTGGTAAGCCGGCCAGACAAAAACAACGAGACAGAATTCAAAGCCGACAACAAAAATCCAACTTCGTACAAATTCAATATAACTGATGACCGAATAATCGGGCACGACATCATATAAAATCAGAAATGTAATGGCGATCCAAACGATGCTGAATGAAACAACTGTTGAGATTGCCAAACTGGGCAGCGCGCGGTCAGGCCACTTTCGCCAAAAGGTGACGGAAAGAACTGCCATGATCAGCCACCATAACACCACGCAAAGCGAAGCACACATAAGCCAGTAAGAAAATCGGAAAACCAGCGTGGCTTCGGCGTCAAATTTTAGATTTTTGAAGGATGTGAGGAAGACCGCGAATCCCAAAACGCAGCCAATCGTCAATTTCCCCAGGAGGAATCGGGTGGCTTCGGACAGATCTGTTCGGAGACGTGTGCCGTTCGTGACAAATAAGTGCACTTCACGGCAATTGCCTTTTTTTACTGGGTCGGACATGGCACTAAGATGACATCAGGTGTGGTTGCAAGAGTGTGTTTGTTACAGAGTGTACCCAATTTTATCGATGTTCTGCTGCATGCATCGAGTAGTGAGTACAGGCCAAAGTTAAAGAGTTCCCTGATACGCGTTCAATCGCCTGGCCTGACGATGAACGCAGTTTATCCGGAAGAATTCCGGCGCCTTAAAACTTCAGGCGAAATGTACCATATAAGAACAAAAGGGTATTCCCCGCTGCGGCAATACCCCATAGCAGGCGTAATGACAATTCCCGTCCAAGACCTGGTTGCGCGGCGTCAACAATGACGCCAGCAGCAAAAGCCCCGATAGGCATCATTCCCCATCCAAAGAAACGGTAAACAGAGTTTACGCGCCCGAGAAGTGCATCCGGGATAAAGCGCTGACGATAAGAAACCGTTACGATGTTCCATAAAATTGCTGCGAACATTTCTGTGAATAATGCGATGGCGACAATCCAGACATTGGACGTGAAGAAAATCACGAGTGCAGGGATCGGGAAAAGTGCCAGAGCCGCCAAGACACTGCGTTGTGGGCCAAGACGGGAAATAATTTTGGGGCACAGAATGCCCCCGGCCACGCCCCCCAATGCCCCGGCTGTCATCAGCATGCCATGGGCCGCCGCATTCAAACCGAGAATTTCCTGAGAGAACAGAACAAAGACGGTCATGGTCATGGTGATCAATGCGTTCAAAATGCCCAACATCAGAGCAAAGCGCAGAATGATCTTATGTTGCCACATCCAGCGCATGCCTTCAGACAGTTCGGTTAGGAAATGACGTCGCGTGGGTGGTGCGGTTTTTGTCATGCGAATGCACCAAAGCGCCCAAGCGGATAAAGCAAAGGCAAGCGCATTGACACTGAAAGGCAGTGGCACCCAAAGCGCGATCAGAACCCCGGCAAGGGGTGGCCCCACAAAAGACCCCATAATTTGTTCTGCGCTCCACATTTGGCCATTCGCGGCCTCAAGATCATCTTTTGAAACGACCGAAGGCAACATGGTTTGTGCGGCGTTGTCTCGGAAGACTTCGGCGCTGCCCATCAGAAAGGCCGCCCCTGCAAGGACCCAGATCAGGTGATCACTGCTTTGCGCAGGCAGGGGACCCACGGAAAATATCAGGGTAATAATGCCCAGGGTTAGAAGGGCGCGAAAAATATCGGCCTGAACCATCAAAAGACGGCGATCCAGACGATCGGTTAACACGCCAATCGGCAGGGAAAACAGAAACCAGGGCATCCGCATGGCCATTGCGACCATCGCGATTGCAAAAGGATCCCTAGACAAAAGTGTGGCGAGCCAAGGAAATGCAAGGGCGGCGATACCGTCGCCAAGGTTGCTGATGGACGACGCTGAAAACAGCAGGCGGTAATTCCGGTTCGTGCGTAATAATTTCATAACGCGAGCCTGACATGGGGCTGAAGGATTGGCAAAGCGAATATGGCTGGATATACATGCTTTGTTCTTCCCCTCCGCAAAGGATCACCCATGCCCTTCACACTTGCCACTTGGAACATCAATTCAGTCCGTTTGCGCGAACCAATTGTGCTGAAACTTCTGGAAGAGCAGGCCCCGGATGTACTGTGTCTGCAGGAATGCAAAAGCCCGGTAGATAAGATCCCGATGGAGGGGTTCCGAGCGCTTGGGTATGAACATATGGTTGCCAGTGGTCAGAAGGGGTACAACGGCGTTGCGATCCTGTCGAAGATGCCAATTGAAGATGCTGGCATGCAGGATTTCGCATCTCTTGGTCATGCACGTCATGTGGCCGGGCGGTTGGAAAACGGGGTGACCATTCACAATGTCTATGCACCAGCAGGGGGCGATGTTGCGGATCGTGAGGTGAACGAGAAATTCGGTCAGAAGCTGGATTACTTCTCAGAGATGCGGGATTATTTCAATGCGAACCGCCCGGAGAAATCAATCCTGGTGGGGGATCTGAATATCGCGCCGCGCGAGGATGATGTTTGGGATCACAAGAAGCTTTTGAAAGTTGTCAGCCACACTCCGGTTGAAGTTGAATTGTTCGAAGATGTACGCACTTCGGGCGGTTGGCATGACGTGACCCGCGCGGATATTTCTGAGGGCAAGTTGTACAGCTGGTGGTCTTATCGTGCGAAGGACTGGGATGCGGCGGATAAGGGGCGGCGTCTGGATCACATCTGGGCAACCGGGGATATTAAGGACACTGCCCACAGCAGCCGCGTGTATCGCGATGCGCGGGGATGGGAAAAACCATCTGACCATGCACCTGTCTTTGCGAGCTTTGATATTTAACGGCAAGCCCCGGCCACAGCCGGGGCTTATTATTTTATAGATAGACGCCACCGTCGCCCGTGCTGCCAGCGCTGTTGCCTGGCAGATGCGTGGCCCCAGAACCATAGGTGTTGATACAGGATACAACTGTCACATCATATCGTGGGCCAGTGGCTGTGCCTGTGAAACTGTTGCCATCAAAGCTGGCACTGGATCCGTTGGTTGCCTCGACAAAGGCGGTGGTGAAATCTGGGGAACCAGACAGGGTTATTGCCTGACCATCCATCCGAAATACGGCCGTATGATCCAAAGCGATATGACGGTCCGCATCACCAGAAATTTCGATATCTCCAACGATTGCACATTCTGCATTCTGCAGGCTGATGTGAGCCGAGCCCCCTGTGCCGAATTCAATGTCTGACAGGGTAATCTGGGCGTTCTCGGCGCCTGTGATGCAAGCTTCAGCTGGGGCAGATGTGCTGATCTCAACACCGGATAAAGACACAACGGCACCAATGATCTCAATCCCTCCGGCGCTGCCGTGCAATGCGACAAGGGAAGGGGTGGACGTGTTGCCTGTGATCATAATTTCGCCACCACCAATGAGAGGTTGGTCGACAACAACGGGCGAGGTCAGCGTATAGGTGTCATCCGCCAGTTGGATGGTCACCGCATGACCGCCCGCATCGATGGACAGGACTTCATCTACGGCACGCTGAAGTGTGGCAAAGGCCCCGGTGCCGGAAGACAGACCGCTGGTGCCATCATCGCCACTGGCGGGATCAACATACCAGGTCGTCGGGCCTGCGAGAACCGGGCGCACACCGCCGGACGGAAAGCGAACCCGACCTGTGTTTCCATCCGTTTCCATTGCTGTGAACCAGCTGCTGCCGTCACTGACTTTGATTGAGAAATTTGTGTCCCCGCTTAGTCCCATTTCGGCGTGACCGGTCCAGGCGCTTTGAAATAAAAGGCTGGCCGTGTCGCCAATGCTGTTTTTGTTGATCTTTACCTGATGGTCGCTGCCTGCATGGGTCAGTAGCGTTGCATCCGAAGACACGGCCAGCCGGTTTGTGCTGTCTGAGCTGGTGTTCACACCCAGACCGGGCAGATTGTTCAGATCAGAAGATGTCAGATTTGGTTTCACTGGAACCCAGTCACTGCCATCATATGTTGCCAGTTCCATCACATCGGTGATCATGGCGATCCAGCCGATTTGCGGGGGGATAAAGATCCAGGCGCCGTTTTCGCGCACCGCGATTTGACCGTCCTGTCCGGCCCAGTCCCCGGTTGCCCCCGTGGCAATGATGAAACGCTGTCCTTCAGTCGGGGCGGGTGGTGGTGTGGTGGTGGTGCGGCTGTCGGCGGTCAATTCCACAAGGATGTCCAACAGGCGCAGGGCTTCGTTGTGGGTGACGTGTTTTTGCGCCTGAGAGGGCGCGATGTAGGGCATAGAAAGAATGGGCGTGTTGGTCATGTGGTGGCCTCTGCTGTGAATGGGCAAATCTGGACTGAAATTCCTTTCGATCAGGCTGCGACTGCACGCGTTCCGGTAACTTTCTGTTAAGAAAACGATCCGGTAGCGGGCTTGAAACCGGCGTCATTTCACGCCATCTAGGAAGAGAACCCAAAGGGGATAGAGAATGCTTGAATTTGGAAATGAAACCAGTGGCGATACCGCTGCACCCGCAGATCTGATCAAAGACGGATCTGAAGCCACATTTATGGCGGATGTCATTGAGGCCAGTCAGACCGTTCCGGTGATTGTCGATTTCTGGGCGCCTTGGTGTGGCCCCTGTAAAACTTTGGGCCCGGCACTGGAAGCCGCGGTGGCTGAAGCCGGCGGCAAGGTGCGCATGGTGAAGTTGGATGTCGATAAGAATCAGGGCATTGCTGGACAGTTGCAAATTCAATCTGTTCCGACAGTTTATGCGTTCTTTGAAGGCAAACCGGTTGATGGTTTCCAGGGGGCGTTGCCACCGTCAGAAATCAAAGCCTTTGTTGATAAGCTCGCAGCGTTGGCTGGTGACGAAGACAACGGCCTAGACGATGCTGTTGCTGCGGCCGAGGAAATGCTGACAGAAGGTGCCACTGAAGACGCCATTCAGACCTTTGCCGCGATTCTTGAAGAAGATGGTCAGCATGCTGGTGCGTGGGGTGGGCTGGTGCGTGGGCATCTTGCGATGGACAACCTGGACGAAGCCGAGGCTGCCTTGAATGGTGTTCCTGCCGAGATTTCTGAAAGTGCCGAAGTTGAAATTGCAGCCGCACAGTTAGATCTGGCGAAACAAGCGGCAGAAGCAGGCCCTCTGACCGAATTGCGGGCCGCTTTGGATGCGGATGAAAACAATCATCAGGCGCGTCTTGATTTGGCGACTGCGTTGCATGCGAATGGCGAGACAGAAGCTGCGGTTGATATGTTGCTTGATCTGTTCCGTCGTGATCGGGAATGGAATGATGGCGCGGCCAAAGCCCAGCTGTTTACCATTTTTGACGCACTCAAGGCTGAAGATCCTGTTGTGCTGAACGGGCGTCGCCGTCTGTCATCAATGATCTTTGCGTAAATGGTTGTTCGGGTTAGGGTGGTGTTATGATCCTGCCATCTGACTTGCCCGAAACCATTCCGCTTTTCCCTTTGCCTGGGGGGGTACTGCTTCCCCGGGCGAGGTTGCCTTTGCATGTATTTGAGCCGCGCTATCTTGCATTGCTGGATGATGCGTTGCGCACGGCTTCACGTCTGATCGGTATCGTGCAGCCCGTGGAAAAAGACAGTGAAACCCTGCATCAGGTTGGCTGTCTTGGTCGGGTGACGTCATTTACGGAAACCGATGACAATCGTTATATGATCACGCTGACCGGTGTGTCACGTTTTCGAATTGAGCAGCTGGAAGATGGGTTTACCCCTTACAAATGTGCGCGGATCAGCTGGGCAGGATTTGAACACGACTCAAAGCGCGTGAGCCGTGATCCGTCCTTTGACCGACAGGGGTTTCTGGGCCTGCTGCAGCGATATTTTGATTTGCGGGATCTCAGCACAGATTGGGAACAAATTCAGGGGGCGGAAGAAGATATGCTGGTCAATTCTCTGTCCATGCTCTGTCCGTTCTCAATTGAGGAAAAACAGGCTTTGCTTGAGGCCGAAAATCTTGCAGAACGACGCAGAACCCTGACCGCATTGCTTGAATATGCGATCTATAGCAATTCCGACGATGAGGTTATTCAATGAACGACGAAGCCCCGACATCCCATGCCGAATTTTCGCCACGTATGCTGGAAGCTCTGATCTGCCCGCAGACACAACAGCCACTGGAATATGACGCAAAGCGCCAGGAACTGATTTCCCGCGCGGCCCGTCTGGCGTTCCCTATCCGCAACGGCATTCCTGTAATGCTGATCGATGAAGCCCGCCGGATCGACTAGGCCCGTCCAGCGTTAAATCTGACGCCCCTGCATCAGCTTTGGCAGGTCGCCAGTTAGACCGGCAGCTTCGCGGATGAAATTGCGGCGCAGGCTAGGCATGGCGTTGACCACACCCAGGCCAATGCCCCGCGCGGCCCGCAAAATCGGGTTATCATTGGAAAACAGGCGTACAACGCTGTCCATACCGGCGCTCATCACGGTGGTATCCCAGCGTCGCCATTGTTCATATCGTGCCAGAACATCGATGGCGGCGAAATCTTCCCCACGGCGACGTGCTTCGATCAGAACTTCCGCCAGTGCCCCCACATCCCGCAGACCCAGGTTCAGACCCTGACCTGCGACAGGGTGCACCCCATGGGCGGCGTCACCGATCAGGGCAAGCCGGTCAGCGACGAAATGTTCGGCCAATGACAGGGTCAATGGATAGGTAAAGCGAGCACCAGACAGTGAAATTTCGCCCAGAAAATCGCCAAACACCGGGCGCAGTTCTTGCATGAAGTTATCGTCATTCAGAGATGAGATTCGCGCAGCTTCAGCGTCAGAGGTGCTCCAGACGATTGAAGAATGGTTGCCGGGCAGGGGCAGAATGGCAAGTGGGCCTTCGGGCATGAAGAATTGATGCGCGGTCGCGTTATGCGGTTTTTGGTGTTCTACAGAACAGACCAGCGCCGTTTGATGATAGCTATGACCGTTGCGTTTGATGCCGGCACGTTGGGCAACACCGCTGCCGCGCCCGTCAGCGCCGACCAGAAGCCGGGTCGTCAGATTGTCGCCGGTATCCAAACCAACCGTAACAATCGCGCCATCCACATACTGGGAGATAACTTTTGCGCCGGACACCTTTGTGATCAGTGGATGTTTGTCCACGGCTTCGCGCAAGGCACGTGAAATGAAACGATCTTCAACCATGTAACCGGTTGGCCCTTCTTCGATTTCAGCGTGATCAAACCCCATAACAAACGGACCGGGGCCTTCGCCTGCACGACCATCGCTGACCTTTACATTCAGGATAGGCTGGGCGTTGTCATCCAGAAGGGACCAAACACCAATGGCTTGAAATAGCCGTTGGGACGCCAGAGCAAGCGCATAGCACCTGCCATCAAAACCCCGGATTTCGCGCGCACCTTCGGGTGCTGCATCCACAAGGGTTACGTTCAGGCCGCCATCGGCCAAGGCAAGCGCAAGCGAGGGGCCATTCAACCCGCCGCCCGCAATCAGGATATCTGAGTCGCAGGTCATAAAACCCACTATCGCGACCCTGCGGGGATTGTCCATGCGCCCCTGTGACGCTACCGTTCTTGCAACACACAGGGAGAGATCGGGATGTCGCTTAACTGGCAGGAAAAAACCGCAACAGAATTGGGGAAAATGATTGGCGCGGGGGAACTTGATCCGGTCGATCTGACAGAAGCTGTGCTGCGTGCGATTGAAACGCATGACATGACGGATCGCATTTATGCACGCCTGACCCGAGATCGGGCCATGTCCGAAGCAAAAGCCGCATCTGAACGCGCAAAGACCGGTGCACGGCTAAGCGCGCTGGACGGTGTGCCGATCTCCTGGAAGGATTTGTTTGATACAGCGGGTGTCGCAACCGAGGCAGGCACAGCATTGCTGAAAGGCCGTGTGCCGGATCAGGATGCGGTCGTTTTGAAAAATGCGACTGCGGCCGGTCTGATCTGTATTGGTAAAACCCATATGTCTGAACTGGCGTTCTCGGGATTGGGCTTGAACCCGATCACCGCCACGTCGCCCTGTGTGAACGACATTGATGCTGTGTCGGGTGGGTCCAGTTCCGGCGCGGCGGCGTCCGTGGCCTTTGGTCTGGCACCTGCTGCAATAGGATCTGATACAGGCGGGTCGGTGCGTATTCCGGCGGCCTGGAATGATCTGGTTGGCCTGAAAACAACCGCTGGCCGTCTGTCGCTGGAAGGTGTCGTTCCGCTGTGTGCCTGGTTTGATACGGTTGGGCCTTTGGCGAAATCGGTTGAAGATTGTGCACAGCTTCTGGCTTTGACCGAGGGGGGGAAACCTGCGAACCTGCAAGGCGCAACTTTGACCGGGCGTAAATTCCTGGTGCTTGAAACGGTCGCGATGGATGATCTGCGGGATGCGCCACGTGCAGCTTTCCAGAGTGCCGTTGAGCGCCTGCAGGCGGCGGGTGCACAGGTGGATCGTGGCGATGTATCTGAGGTTTCCGACATCATGGAATTGACCAGCATCCTATATACTTCGGAGGCATGGGGCACTTGGAAAGATGCGATTGAAGCCAATCCTGACGTGATGTTCCCGGAAATTCTGGGGCGTTTTCAGTTGGGGAAATCTTGGTCTGCGGGTGAATATGTGGCCGCATGGCAAAAGATGGAACATCTGCGCACTGGTTATCTAAAGGCAACGGCTGGATATGACGCGGTGATCTTACCCACATCCCCGATTGTGCCTCCGAATGCGGAACGGCTGATGTCAGATCACGATTATTATATCACAGAAAATCTGCTGGCCTTGCGCAACACGCGTATCGGCAATCTGATGGGTCTGACCGCGCTGACCCTGCCAACCGGCGTGCCATCCTGCGGCGTCACGTTGATGACCCCGCCCCATACAGAAGAACGGCTTTTGCGTCTGGGTGCGGCTGCAGAAAGCGCGCTGGCGTAAAAGAGTCACAGAAATCAGCCCGATCCCACGAACCGGACAGGACCGGGCTGGACAGATAGCATTATGCGCCTTATTCTGGACCCAATCGGGGCGAAATGATCCCGGAGCAGAGGCAGATATGGTTTCAAAAGAGCAGGCGCAGCCCTTTTCTTTTATGAAGTTTTTGACACATTCGGTGTGGTTTCACCGGTGTTATTCCCCATCCCTGCCAACAGTATGATTACGGGCATGTACCGCCCCAACAAAGATAAAGCCGCCGATTAAAGCGGTTTGGTTAGTGTAAGGACAGGCAAAATGGCGTCTTATCAGATCAGACAACGTGATCCTCTTTTCGACAGTGACACGCAGGCGTCACTGGAAAAACGCGGCAAGGAATTGCTGGGTGTCGCGATGATAATTGTCGGGCTGGCTTTCGTTTTGTTGCTGTCCAGCTTCTCTCCGTCTGACCCAAGCTGGTTTGTAGCATCTGATGCGCCGGTTCAGAACACACTTGGTACGCCTGGTGCGGCGATTGCCGGGCCTCTTTATACGCTTGTCGGCTGGGGTGGCTGGGGTGTTGCGATTATTCTTCTGGGTTGGGGGGCACGTTTTGTTACCCACTATGGTGAAGAACGCGCGATGTCGCGCCTGCTGTTTACGCCTGTTGGGATTGCTTTGATTTCAGCTTATGCGTCTATTTCTGTATTTGCTTCATCCCTTGGCAACTCGGATCTGTGGGTTCACAGTTTTGGTCCGGGTGGCGTTATCGGGGATCTGATCTCTGGCGCGGTTCTGAATGTGGTTCAGGGCTTTGGTGGCATGTCTGTTTGGGTCAATCTTCTGTCCATCGCGTCTGCCGTTGGTATGATTGCTATGATGCTGTATGTCCTAGGCTTTACCCGCAGTGAACTGGGGCGTTTCGGCCGCTTTCTATTGTTGGGCGCCATCGTTGGTTATGCCCAGTTGCGTCGCCTATTTGGTCGTGGGGCTGCGAAAGCTGCCGCAACCGCGCAATCTGTAAAACAAGCACGCTTGGACCGTCAGCAGAATGCAGAATATGAGGCCGCACAAGCCGCGCTTTATGCTGAACCATCAGTCGCATCACAGCCTGTTGCCCCTGTTCAGCACGCGACACAAGTTGTTCGCCCGGAAGAATACTACCAGCCCCCACAGGCGGCACCCGTGTATGAACACCCATATGAGCAGGAAGAGGTCATCGAAGACCTGCCTCAGGAAGAAACCAAACAGGGATTGTTTGCATCGTTGTTGCGTCGCACCCCTGAGCCAGAGCTGGTCCAGACCGCACCACCTGCGTTTGAAGAACCCGCTGAAGATGGCAGTGACCGCATTAAGTCGCGGATTTCTGATGCCATTCAGGCGCGTCGCCGTCGTGTGCCCGTTCTGAAGGCAAACACAGTACGGCCGGCAGAACCGTCCATGCGTGCCGAACCGCAACTGTCCCGCGCGCCGGTGCCGACCGTTGCGCCAATTGCGGCCGCGCCTGTTGTTGCAACACCCGTTGCCGCGGCCCCCTCTGTGGATATGGAAGCCATGGATACATCTTGGCAGGCTGAACCAGAAATCGATGATTTTCAGGATTATCATGACGATGTGATCGTGGAAGATATGCCAGACCATTACTCGGCGTATCAGGAAGATGATTACGGCGAACCTTTCGATGATTTTGCTGAGGAAACCCCGGCCCCAATTGCGGTTGATCCGGTGCCACAGATGGCTGCGCCTATGCAAATTCCACAGCCGCCGGTGCAGAAAGCTGTCGTACAACACGCGCCAAACAAGCCGGTTCAGCCTTCTCGTCAGGCCCAGGCCGAAGCGCAGCCTGCGTTGAAGTTTGATGCCTCGGCAGAGACTTATGAAAACCCGCCCCTCAGCCTGCTGGCCAGCCCTGAGACGATTGAACGTCACCATCTGTCTGATGAGGCCCTGGAAGAAAACGCGCGCATGCTGGAAAGCGTTCTGGATGATTACGGTGTAAAAGGCGAAATCGTTTCCGTGCGCCCTGGTCCCGTTGTCACAATGTATGAACTGGAACCTGCGCCGGGTCTGAAAGCATCCCGTGTGATTGGTCTTGCTGATGATATTGCACGTTCCATGTCCGCACTGTCCGCACGTGTATCCACAGTGCCTGGTCGGTCGGTGATTGGTATCGAACTGCCTAACGAAAAACGCGAAATGGTAAGCTTCCGCGAGATTCTGTCCGGTCGTGATTTTGGCGACGGCAGCCACAGTCTGCCATTGGCACTGGGCAAAGACATTGGCGGTGCTCCGGTTGTTGCAAACCTTGCTAAGA
>NZ_JBMYXF010000007.1:319-85084 GCF_049608145.1 Halocynthiibacter sp. | reverse complement strand
AAACCGGAAAACCGGAAAACCGGAAAACCGGAAAACCGGAAAACCGGAAAACCGGCGATCAGGTGAACTTGCGGTACAAGCGGGTCAGGTCAAAAATTTCATCCAACTTCTCAAATCGATCGCGGGTTTGGGGCCAGTCTTGGGCCTGGACGCCTGCGATCAGGGCTTCGAGCAACATGATTGTGGCAATGTTGCTGTCCCAGGCTGATGGGATTTCGCCCCAACAGCTGAACACCGGACTTGCAATTTTGGACACAGGCGACCCCCATTGATCTGTAATCAGGATCACCCTAACGCCTCGGCTTTCAGCCAGCTCTGCCAGGCGCTGCAGATTGGTTTCATATCGGCGGATATCAAACATTAGCAACACGTCACCTGCTTTCATATCCACCACATAATGGGGCCAGGTCGCGGCGGAACTAGTCATATGTGTTACGTCAGGTCGGATCGCCTGCATGTGGGTGAACGCATATTCAGCCAGCGCCCGTGTGATCCGTCCGCCAACCACAAATAATTGTGATTCCCGATTGGCAAGCATACGCACAGCACCTTCAAAGCTATCCGTATCCACATGTTGCAGGGTCTGACGCATATTATTCATCGCCGCATCCGCGAATCGGTTGAGAAGATGTGATTCTGGGGCTTCGGATGCCCAGAGGTCACGTTTCTGAATGGGCCCTGACAGTTGGGCCTCAAGTTCGCGACGTAATGCTTCGTGAAACTGGGGGAACCCGCGAAAGCCTAGTTTCTGTACCATGCGGGCGACGGTTGGCGTTGAAACCCCAGCGTTTTCAGCAACGATCGTGATCGAAGCTAGGCCGGATGCTGGATAGTTTTCCAGCAATGAGTTGGCGAGTTTGCGTTCTGACTGGGTCAGCGTGTCATATTGTTGACGGATCAATTCACGAACGGTCTCGCTGTTTTCCTGTGTAGTCTCTGACATATCACCTCACCGTTGCCTCTGAAAACAGGCTCTGTTTCAAGTGAACTTAGCGGTCGATGAGCAAAATTGCAAAAGGGGTGAAATTATATTGACACAGTAAATGTTTTTAGAAATTATCTCTTCAGAATTGAGGGGCGATCATTCAGGAGGGGGAGCCTGCCGTGCTGAACGAACACACTATCGGAGAGGTCGTGCGCATCTCAAATGCTGAAGGTGCGGGCAATGTTGTGGTGATCTGTGAACACGCGTCTGCCCGAATTCCAGATGTTCTGAATGGCCTTGGCCTGTCTCACGCGAACCGGCAAGCACATGCTGTCTGGGATCCGGGTGCATTGGTTGTAGCAGAACATATTGCCCGCACACTAGATGCACCGCTGATTAGTGCGGGTGTATCCCGCCTGGTTTATGATCTGAACCGTCCGCCCGACGCTTCTGGTGCAATGCCTGCGACATCTGAACTGATCGATGTGCCTGGGAACGAGGACTTGACGCAAGGCGATCGCGATTTACGCACGCAACTGGTCTACGATCCTTTTTGCATGGCTGTGCATGAACTATTGGATCAGCGTAAAGAACGTGGTCAGGCGACTGCAATCATCACCATGCACAGTTTTACTCCCGTCTATTACGGCGAAGGCCGTCCGACAGAAATTGGTATCTTGCATGACAAGGACACGCGCCTGGCAGATGCGATGTTGGCGCAGCCAACCCCACGCCGTACGGACCGCAATATGCCTTATGGACCGGAAGACGGCGTAACCCATTCGCTGCAGATCTATGGCATTGACCGGGGCCTGCCCAACGTCATGATCGAAGTGCGCAACGACCTGTTGGGAAGTGATGCGGACTGTATAACTCTTGCAGAGGAACTGCTTGCCATGTTGCGCCCGGCACTGAATCAACTGAATTTTTCAGAGGGGCAGACATGAAACGCGCAGTCCTGACCTATATCCGTGTAATCGACGCAATGAACTACCGCGTTGGCCGGTTTGCCATGTATCTGCTGTTTGTCTTGATCGGTGTTCTGCTGTGGTCCATCTTTATGCGTGCCATGTCGTATAATTTTGACGGCTTCATCCCGGCAGGTTGGACGATTGAGATCGCGAAATTCCTGCTGGTCGCTTACTTCATCGTCGGCGGCCCATATTCCATGCAGCTAGGGGCAAATGTGCGCATGGATCTGTTTTATGGTGGTTGGACGCCAAAACAGAAAGCTTGGATGGATGCGATCACTATTCTCTTTCTCGCTTTCTACCTTAGTGTGGTTCTAAATGGTGCCGCGTCCAGCCTCGCTTATGCGCTGGGGGCACATTACAAGCTGGGCGCTTGGGAGTTCTTCGGCATGCTGATCAGCAGCTTTTTCACTGGGGGCTTTGACGCCGCTGGCGAACACCTTGGCCGTTTTGAAGCCACCCGCACCTGGAAATTGCCGCTGTGGCCGATCAAACTGACGATTGCGCTGGGCGTGATCTTGATGCTGCTCCAGGCCTCTTCCGAACTCCTGAAAGACCTCTTGCGCATTCGCGGGGAAGAAATCTGATGTCCTACGAACTCATCGCCCTTCTGATGTTTAGCGGCATGATGCTGATGATGCTGACTGGTCAGCGTGTCTTTGGTGCCATTGGCTTTGTCGGCTCAATGGCGGGGCTGACGCTGGGCTGGCCCGGCGGATCCGAGATCCCCTTCACGTCGATCATGAAGCTGATGCAGTGGTATTCACTGGTCTCGCTGCCGATGTTCATCTTTATGGGCTACGTCCTGGCCGAAAGCAAAATCGCGGATGATCTGTATAAGATGTTTCATGTCTGGATGGGTGGCACCAGTGGCGGTCTGGCCATCGGGACAATCCTGTTGATGGTGCTGATTTCCGCGATGAACGGCCTGTCCGTGGCCGGTATGGCCATTGGGGCAACGATTGCCCTGCCTGAACTTCTGAAGCGCAACTATGACAAGATCATGGTCACTGGGGTGATCCAGGCCGGGTCCTCCCTTGGTATTCTTGTGCCTCCGTCTGTGGTTCTGGTGCTTTACGCCCTGATCGCGCGTGCCCCTGTGGGGCAGCTTTGGCTGGCGGGCATTATTCCAGGCCTGATGATGGCGACGATGTTCATCATCTATATTTATGTGCGCTGTCGCCTTCAGCCACATCTTGGGCCGCCCCTGTCAGATGAAGAACGCGGTCAATATACACGTGCCGACAAAATCCGACTTTTGCGTGCAGGCCTGCTGCCGATTGCGATTTTCATGATCATGATGGTGCCTTTTGTCATGGGGATGACGTCTCTGGTCGAAGCTTCTGCCGTGGGGGCACTCGCCGCGTTCTTTGCTGCTGTATTCAAGGGCCGTATGACCCGCGAGGTGTTTGAAGTGTCCGTGCGTCAGACCCTGGCGATCACCTGTATGTTCCTCTGGATCATTGCTGCGGCTCTTGCTTTTGGTGCGATCTTTGATGGGCTGGGGGCTGTGAAAGCGATCGAGGCCCTTTTCACTGAAAAGCTGTCCCTGTCTCCGTGGATGATCCTGGTCATCATGCAGCTTAGCTTTTTGATCATGGGAACATTCTTGGATGACACCGCCATGCTTGTGATTGTTGCCCCGCTTTATGTGCCTTTGGTTGGTGCACTTGGCTTTGATCTGGTCTGGTACGGCGTGCTGTACACGATCACCACCCAAATCGCCTATATGACGCCCCCCTTTGGTTATAACCTGTTTCTGATGCGCGCCATGGCGCCACCGGAAATCAGCCTGCGCGATATCTATCAGTCCATCATTCCGTTTGCTTTGGTGATGGTTCTCGCGTTGGCCCTTGTGATGATTTTCCCGGAATTGGCCCTGTGGCTGCCCGGATATGTTTACGGAAATTAAACACAGAAGAAGCCCGCGCAAAAGTGGGACATTTTCAACAAAGGAGACGACACAATGACGACAAGACGTAAGTTTTTAGCCTCCGCCGGTGTTGGCGCAGTAGGTGCAAGCCTCGCGGCCCCGGCGATTGCCTCGGGTAAAATTACTTGGAAAATGCAGACCTATGCTGGGGCTGCCTTGGCGGAGCATGTGATCACACCCGCGATCAATATGTTCAACAAGATCGCCGGCGATCGGATGGAGATCGAACTGTATTACGCAGATCAGCTTGTTCCGACTGGCGAACTGTTTCGTGCGATGCAGAACGGTACCATTGATGCGGTTCAGTCTGATGATGACTCCATGGCGTCCCCGACTGAAGTCACTGTTTTCGGAGGGTATTTCCCATTTGCTTCGCGTTATTCTCTCGACGTGCCTGTGTTGTTCAATCAATACGGCTTGAATGAAATCTGGGACGAACAGTATTCCGCCGTGGGTGTGAAGCACATCTCTGCCGGTGCTTGGGATCCGTGCCACTTTGCAACCAAAGATCCGATCCGTTCGCTTGCGGATCTGCAAGGTAAACGTGTATTTACCTTCCCAACGGCAGGCCGTTTCTTGGAACAGTTCGGCGTTGTGCCGGTGACGCTTCCTTGGGAAGATATTGAGGTTGCCGTGCAAACCGGTGAACTTGACGGCATCGCATGGTCCGGCATCACCGAGGATTATACTGTCGGTTGGGCTGACGTGACCAACTACTTCCTGACCAACAATATTTCTGGTGCATGGGCAGGGTCTTTCTTTGCCAATATGGATCGCTGGAATGAGCTGCCTGAAGATCTGCAAACCCTGTTCCGCGTTTGTACGGATCAGTCGCATTACTATCGCCAGTGGTGGTATTGGGGTGGTGAAGCGTCCCTGCGTGTGAATGGTCCAAAGATGGAACTGACATCTATCCCTGATGAAGAATGGTCGACGGTGGAAGACGCAGCTGTCAAATTCTGGGACGAAATCGCCGCAGAATCTGAAACCAAAGCGAAGGTCGTTGAGATCTTCAAACAGTATAATGCGGATATGGCAAAAGCCGGTAAGCCGTACCGTTACTAAATCACATATCCGGGCGGTGATTGCGCCGCCCGGATACCTATCTAAGACCCTGAAAGGCGCCCCCATGACCCTAAGTTTTGACGATCTGAAGTTGCAGGTTTCTGCAGGAGAAGTTGATACAGTATTGATCTGTATGATTGACATGCAGGGTCGTTTGATGGGCAAGCGTTTGGTTGCGCAGTATTTTATCGACAGTGGTTGGGAAGAAAGCCATTGCTGTAATTACCTGCTGGCGACCGACCTTGAGATGGCGACGCCGGATGGCTACGCCAGCACGTCTTGGCAGGGCGGTTATGGTGACTACATCATGAAGCCCGACCTTGAAACCATTCGCCCGATGCCTTGGTTGGATGGCACTGTGATGGTGCTGTGTGATGTGCTGGATCATCACCACAATCCTGTGCCGCATTCCCCGCGCGCTGTGTTGAAGAAACAGATTGAGCGTTTGGAAGATATGGGGTTTTCTGCCGTTATGGCGACGGAGCTTGAGTTCTTTTTATTCGCCAAATCATTCGATGAAATCCGTGCGGAAGGCTTCCGTGATCTGGAACCAATCAGCGCGTACAATGAAGATTACCACATCTTCCAGACCACCAAAGAAGAACATGTGATGCGGCCGATCCGCAATCATTTATACGCCGCCGGCATCCCGATTGAGGGGTCAAAAGGCGAAGCGGAAGCAGGCCAGGAAGAGCTGAACATCAAATACGCCGCCGCCATGGATTGCGCCGACAATCACACGATTGCCAAACATGCGGTCAAGGAAATCGCTTGGCAGCAGGGCCATGCCGCAAGCTTTTTGCCGAAATGGCATAAGGAGCGTGTTGGGTCAGCGTCACACGTGCATCAGTCGCTTTGGAAAGACGGCGAGAACGTGTTTTATGATGCGGATGCACAATATGGCATGTCCGAATTGATGCGTCATTACATGGCGGGAATGATCAAATATTCCAGCGACATGATGGTGTTTTTGGCGCCCTATGTGAACAGCTATAAGCGCTTCCAAAAGGGCAGTTTTGCCCCCACCGGCACGGTTTGGTCGATTGATAATCGCACGGCGGGTTTCCGTCTGTGTGGCGAAGGCAGCAAGGCGATCCGCGTGGAATGTCGCGTGGGCGGTGCCGATCTGAACCCCTATCTCGCGATGGCCGCGCAACTGGCGGCGGGGATTGCTGGGATGGAAGAAAAGCTTGAGCTGCAAGCGCCCCAGGCTGGGGATGCCTACAATGATCCGGATGCGAAGAAATTGCCTGCGAACTTGACAGAATCCATGGACGCGCTGAATGCGTCGGACATGCTGAAAGCGGCGTTTGGTGAGGATGTCGTCGCGCATTATCACCGCTGCGCGCAGTGGGAACAGGAAGAATTCGACCAGGTTGTGACCGATTGGGAAATCGCGCGGGGCTTTGAGCGGGCATAAGGTTGCACCGTTCAATTTGAGTATTTTTGGCAAGATGAAAAAGGGGCGGAGATTGCCCCTGATCGTGAAAAGGAAGATGGCATGGGCCAGGTTTTGAAATGTATCTCACCGATTGATGGATCCGTTTACGCGGAACGTCCGGTGTTGACGCTTGAGGCCGCGCAATCAGCGGCCAAATCGGCGCGCGACGCACAAAAAGCATGGGCTGCGCGCCCGGTACAGGAACGCGTTGATCTGGTGATGGCGGGTGTTGCAGCTGTCGGTGCGATGAACGATGAGATCGTGCCAGAGCTTGCCCATATGATGGGTCGCCCCACCCGTTACGGCGGTGAATTTGGCGGCTTTAATGAGCGTGCGGGGCATATGGCAAGCATCGCTGTGGAAAGCCTTGCGGATATCGAAGTGGGCGAAGATGCGACGTTTAAACGTTACATCAAACGCATCCCGCACGGTGTGGTTTTTGTGGTCGCGCCTTGGAATTATCCTTACATGACGGCGATTAACACGGTCGCGCCGGCCTTGATTGCGGGCAACACGGTTTTGCTGAAACACGCGACGCAGACCTTGCTTGTGGGTGAACGTATGGCGCAGGCGTTTCATTCTGTGGGCATCCCGGAGGACGTGTTCCAAAACGTGTTTCTATCGCACGATGTGACCAATGATCTGATTGCGGGAAATGCCTTTGATTTTGTCAACTTCACGGGCTCTGTGGGCGGTGGTCAGGCGATGGAACGCGCCGCTGCGGGCACGTTTACCGGCGTTGGCACGGAACTTGGTGGGAAAGATCCGGGTTACGTCATGGAAGACGCCGATCTGGATGCCGCCGTTGATACGCTGATTGACGGTGCGATGTTCAACGCAGGTCAGTGCTGCTGCGGAATTGAACGCATCTATGTACATGAAAGCCTTTATGATGCTTTCGTTGAAAAGGCCGTGGCGATTGTGAAAGGTTACAAGCTGGGCAACCCGATGGAGGCGGACACCACAATGGGTCCGATGGCGAATGTACGGTTTGCGCAAGAAGTGCGCGCCCAGATTGCCGAGGCCCTGGCCGATGGTGCTGTGGCCCATATCGACACAATGGATGAGGATGACGGCGGTGCATATCTGACGCCGCAAATCCTGACCAATGTGACCCATGATATGCGGGTGATGCGCGACGAAAGCTTTGGTCCGGTTGTTGGCATCATGAAAGTGTCATCCGACGCGGAAGCGATCAAATTGATGAACGACAGCGAATTTGGCCTGACCGCCAGCCTGTGGACGCAAGATGTCGACCGGGCGGCGCGTATTGGCGATGACCTGGAAATCGGTACTGTCTTCATGAACCGCGCTGATTATCTTGATCCGGGCCTGTGCTGGACCGGCTGTAAAAACACTGGGCGCGGGGGTGGTTTGTCTGTGATTGGCTTCCACAACCTGACCCGTCCGAAATCCTACCACTTGAAGAAGGTGACATCATGAACCTTGTTGGAAACTGGTCTTATCCGACCACGATGAAGTTCGGCGCTGGCCGTATTAGTGAGCTGGCTGAGGCCTGCAAAAGCCTTGGCATGAAGCGCCCGCTTTTGGTGACAGATAAGGGCCTTGCGCCTTTGCCGATCACCGCACAGGCCTTGGATATTCTGGACGGCGCCGGTCTTGGGCGTGGGATTTTTGCAGAAGTTGATCCGAACCCAAGTGAATTGAACCTCGCCGCCGGTGTTGCCGTTTATAAGGCGGGCGGTCATGATGGTGTGATCGCATTTGGTGGTGGCTCGGGCCTTGATCTTGGGAAAATGGTGGCTTTCCACGCCGGTCAAACCCGCCCGATTTGGGATTTTGAAGATGTCGGCGATTGGTGGACCCGTGCCGATGCGGATGCCATCGCGCCGATCATTGCGGTGCCGACGACTGCTGGTACGGGGTCCGAGGTTGGGCGCGCGTCTATCCTGACGAATTCCGTGACGCATGAGAAGAAAATCATCTTCCACCCCAAAGTTCTGCCCGCGATTGTGATCGCCGACCCAGAGCTGACCGTGGGCATGCCGGGCTTTATCACGGCGGGCACCGGGCTTGATGCATTTGCCCATTGCGTGGAGGCGTTTAGTTCCCCGCATTATCACCCGATGTCCCAAGGCATCGCACTTGAGGGCATGCGTTTGGTCAAGGATTATCTGCCGCGCGCGTTCAAGGATGGCACGGATATCGAGGCCCGCGCGCATATGATGTCGGCGGCGGCGATGGGGGCGACGGGCTTCCAAAAAGGCCTTGGCGCGATCCATGCGCTCAGCCACCCAATTGGCGCGGTTTACAACACCCACCACGGCACGACGAATGCGGTTTGCATGCCTGCGGTGCTGGACTTTAACGCCTCTGCGATTGCGGATCGCTTCGATATGGCGGCGGCGTATTTGGGGATTGGGGGCGGCTTCATGGGCTTCCAAAGCTTCGTGCAAGAGTTCAACGACAGCCTCGGCATTCCGCGCAAACTGTCTGAAATGGGTGTGAAGGACGACCAGTTGGATGAACTGGTGCGCCAAGCCCTCGCCGACCCATCCTGCGGTGGAAATCCGGTGGAACTGACCGCTGAAAACACAAAACAGCTGTTCGTTGACTGTATATAAAACGGTCATTTTTTGAAAATCTTCCCTGCCTAGATCACCTCTGGGCAGGGGGAATCGCGTTTTTGTTGGCGTAATTTTTATAAAACCCCTGAAATCTGGACTTATTTTTTCATATCAGCGTGGTTGGTGAATTTTATGAAAATCGTCGTAAATGCTAATTTTCCAAGATAAATTTTGACATTTTCCGTCGCATATAATCAGATTGTCATACGGCTTTTAGATTCTGGCTATATCCCTGTGCCGCAATGACCGATTGTCTGGTACATGGAGGAGCGTTTTCGGGACTATCGTTTCGGAACACAGGTTTGGATTAATCAGCGGATGCTGGTGAGGCAAACCAAAATTCGTGTCGGGACAACCGGCCGATCAAAAACTAGGGAGAGTTTATATGACAAAATCTACGATTAACCGCCGCTCGGTGCTGAAGGGCACCGCAGCTGTTGGTGGTGCTGCGCTTGCGACACCTGCATTGGTACAAAACGCGCTGGCAACATCCGGCGAAATCAACATCCTGATGTGGTCAGACTATCTGCCAGATCAGTTTATCGCCGACTTTGAAGGCGAAACTGGCATCAAGATCAATTACACCGGTATCGGTTCCAATGAGGAAATCATCAACAAGATGAAAGCGACCAACGGTCAGGGCTTTGACATTGTGTCACCGACCAACAACCGTTCGCTTCAGTGGGAACCACTTGAACTGCTTCAGCCGTTTGACATGTCCCGTGTTGAGATCGACCGCGTGAACCCTGCGATGTCCGCCATTGGCGAAAACGCATGGAACTTTGGTGGCAACGGTTCCACTTGGCTGCCGCACATCTGGGGCACCGAAGGCATGGCATGGCGCACCGATCTCTGGGCACCTGCTGGTGATGCACCGTCTTATGGTGATGTATGGTCCGAAGAAAACGCTGGCAAAACCATGGGCCGCGCGCATTCCATGATGTTGGGTGCGGGTCTGTACATGGAAGCGTCTGGCGAAATGGAGCCAGGTTCCATCTGGGCAGCCTATGAAGATGAAGACAAAATGCGCGAAGTCTGGGGCAAAGTCACTGACTGGTGTATCGCGCGCAAAGACCGCATCAAACTGATCTGGAACGATGCAGATAGCCAGAAAAACGGCCTGTTGAACGACGGTGTGATCGTTGGTCAGACATGGGATGGCCCGCCTCTTGCGCTTAAATCTGCTGGCGAACCAGTGACATACCAAGCGCCTGTTGAGGGTGCGATGGCTTGGGTTGACGGCATGTCTATGCCAACCGGCGCGTCGAACATCGATCAGATCTATGCGTTCATCGAATTCGCTTATCGTGCGAAAGACGCTGGCGTTGCGATTGACAGCCATGGCTATAACAGCCCGGTTCTGGGTGCGGATGCGCATACTGGCGACGTTTATAAAAAGAACTTCGCGGAAGCTTATCCTGGTGACAGCCTTGGCAACCTGAACCCATGGCCTGCAGAAGCGCCTTGGTATGCGGCTGTGCGGACTGAGTTCGTGAACCGTTTCAAATCTGCATAGGTAGATTTCCAGAAACAATATCCGGCCCTTACGGGGGCCGGACCCCTCCGGGACTGACGCCGGAGATCAGACCACCAGTAAGGTGGCAAATGTCAGATTACACTACAGTGGGGAGAAACACATGAGTGCTGGTGTCGGGGTGAACCTCGAGAACCTATGGATTAGGTTCGGCGATTTCGTTGCAGTGCGCGACGCAAACGTAAATATTAACGGCGGCGATTTTTTTTCGTTCCTCGGCCCATCAGGCTGCGGGAAGACGACGATTTTGCGGTCTGTTTCAGGATTTCTTGATCCGTCCGAAGGGCGGGTTTTGATCGGCGGCAATGACATGGCGGGCATCGGCCCAAACAAACGCCCCACCGCTTTGATCTTTCAAAACCTCGCCTTGTTCCCTCTGATGAAAGTCTGGGAAAACATCACGTTTTCTATGGAAATCAAAGGTGCGTCCGCCAAGGAACGCCGCAAACGTGCGGATGAACTTTTGGACATGATTGCGTTGCCGGGGCAGGGTGATAAATTGCCGTCTGAGCTGTCTGGCGGTCAGAAACAACGTGTGGCGATTGCCCGTGCGCTTTGTGCGGAACCCGATGTTTTGTTGCTGGATGAACCGCTGTCAGCGCTTGACCTTAAGCTGCGTCAACACATGCGCACAGAACTTCGTGAAATCCAAAAACGCGTTGGCATTACCTTTATTTACATCACCCACGACCAAGGCGAAGCGCTGACCATGTCAGACAATATCGCGGTGATGAAAGCGGGGATCATCGACCAAATCGGTGACGGCAAAACCGTTTACAACGATCCATCAACCGCCTTTGTTGCGTCATTTGTGGGCGAAAACAATGTCTTCCGTGGCACGGTTAAGGAAATCCGCGGCAAAGAAGCATTGATCGCCACCAACCGGTCCGGTGATCTTGTGTCCCGCATTTCCACCGCCAATCAGGGCAAGATGAATGTCGGTGACGAAGCCATGATGTTCATCCGCCCTGAGGCGCTTTCCATCGCGGAAACTGGCCGTGCAGGTGATCATTTCGTGACGGCGAAAGTCAATCATGAGGAATTTGAAGGCAACACGTTCAACATCTTCACCGAAGGTGACGGCGGCAAGGAAATCAAAGTATCGATCCCCAATCTTGGTCAAACTTTTGAGGACCACACCGGTCAGCAGATCACCTTGGAATATGAGACACAGAATGCTGTGGCTGTTCCTGCCGGTGAACTGGCGACGGAATAAGGGGGCGTTATGAAAAACGGTTTCCTTAAAAACTTCTACCAGCACAATGGTAAGGTGATGGGCACAGCGCTGCTTGTGATCATCTCTTTCTGGATCGGGGTGTTGATCATCCTGCCCCAGCTGTCGATGCTGGATTATTCCCTGCGTGAATATCTGCCCTCTGGCGAGGTCGGGAATTACACGCTGAAAAACTATCGTCACCTGATCTATGGTGCCGAAGGCGCGTCTGACCCTTACAACTATGTTGACCTTAAGGTCTTCATGCGCACCATTATCGCGGCGATCTGTGTTACGATCTTTAACCTGATCCTCTGCTACCCGATCGCGTTTTTCCTGGGCCAGGTCGCCAAAGGCATGAAGCTGCGGGTCTTTGCCCTGCTTCTGATCATCCCTTACTGGATCAATGAAATCCTGCGGGCTTTCGCGCTGAAGATCATCTTTGGGGCGACGGGTATGATCAACGCGGTGCTGATTGGCATGGGCATTCTGGATGAACCTTTTGACTTCATCCGGGCGGATATCGCGCTCTATGCGGGTCTGGGCTATGCTTATATTCTGCTGATGGTCTTCCCGATGTATAACGTCATTGAAAGCCTTGATGGCAACCAAATCGAGGCCGCCCGTGACCTTGGTGCGCCTTGGTGGCGGATCCATGCACGTATCGTTATTCCATACGCGAAACCTGGTATCTCTTCCGGTGCGACCATGGTGTTTATGTTGTCTGCGGGTGCTTTGGCTGCGCCTCAGATCCTTGGCGGGCCAAGTTCGCTCTGGTTTACGCAGATCATCTATCAGTGGTTCAACGACGGCGGGAACTGGTCGCAGGGTGCGGCCTATGCAATCGTGCTTCTGACCAGCTGTATCATCATCGTGCTTGCGTTCATGAAGCTGTTCAAAGTGAACATGGGGGATATTGGCAAATGAATAATCTCTTCCTTCGTGTATCGATCTGGGTCTATCTGGGCATCTTCTTTGCCTATCTGCTGGGTCCACTCGTCATCATGGCGATCACGGCGTTCAACTCCAATGGCTTTCCAAGTGTCAGCCCATGGGAATGCTTTACCTATGCCTGGTTCTCGGAACTGTTTCAGGATGAACGTATCCTAAACGGCATCAAGAACTCGGTTATTGTGGGCATCGGCACCGTGATCATGTCTGTGACCATGGGTCTGGCAGGGGCGCTGATCCTGACGCAGGTCTGGCCAAAACTGCGGGCGACTTACTATACCATCGTGATTGCGCCAATTCTGGTGCCGGGCGTGGTGCTTGGTATTTCCACCGTGGTCTTCTGGCAGCGGGTGAACAACTGGCTGGGTCTTGGCCCGGACAGCATCCTTGCGGATGGTCTGTTCCTGACGATCATCGGTCAGTCCACCTTTATCGCCAGTTACTGTATGCTGGTTCTGGTGGCGCGTCTGCAACGCTATGACCTGACCTTGAACGAGGCGGCTTTGGATCTGGGTGCAACCCATACACAGGCGTTTCGTAAGATCCTTCTGCCCTTCATGATGCCGGCGCTTGCCACATCTGCGGTGCTGGCGTTTCTTGCAAGCTTTGAGAACTATAACACCACGACCTTCACGTTTGGGGATTACCCGACGCTGACGATCGAGCTGGCGCAAAAAGTGCGTTACGGCATCAGCCCTGCGATATCGGCGCTCGCCTTTATCATCATTGTGCTGACGGTGTTTGGTGCGCTGACCAATGAGGCCCTGAAGCGCCGCAAGGAACTTCAGGCTGCATCAAGCGGGGACACGGTGAAAAAGGTCGATGGTGGTTTCCGTCTGCCAGCGATCCTGTCGCGCAACCCGGCCATGATCGCTTTGATCGCGCTGGTGGCGGTGATTGGTCTGTCGACGGTGAATGCCATGTCGCATAACCCGGCGCAGTGTATTGCGGATGTGAAAGAGGAACGCGATATGCAGCGTGCCCTAGAAGCAGAAGCCAACCTGCGTGCCCTTGCCGAACGTCGTGCAGCTGCAGCAGCAGCCCGTGCGGCAGAAGCTGCGGCCAACGGTGAAACCACTGAGGGCACAGCACCTGCAACGGGTGGGTCTTCTCAGACGGGGGGTACTGGTGCCTTTGGTAACGTCTTTGCACCCACAAATCTTGATGGGGCTGAAGATGATGGTGGGGCTGAAACAACAGAAGAAGCTCCAGCCAGTCCTTTCGGGTCTGTCTTTGATCCGGGGAACCTCTCTGGTGAAGAGGGCTCTGACGGGAACTGACACCGGATACATAGCAAGCAAAACGGGCGCCCAATAAGGCGCCCGTTTTTGTTTTCGAGATTGTCTAAATTGTGGGGGCTCTTTTTGATTTTCCAGATCTTTGTTTCCGATTTGGGTGAAGTACATCTTTTGGTGGAATCAATTCTCGCGTGAGTACCTTTCAGGTTATTGATTTTGCACAAAAGTACAGGTTGAGAGGAAAAGCATGCGGCGGCTACATGGGCTAGTTCCCCAGTATCGCAGTTTCTCCCTGACGCATGTTTTTCGCGTTGCTTTAAGCCGTAGAGCAGCCAATGCCTGACAGAACCATACTGGTGTATTCCCTTGCCGACCTGGGCGTCACCGCAGCGAATTACAATTTCAGCACGATTGTGACGGGTGGCAGCTTTACCGTTGCCGCGGGTGCAACGCCGTCTGTTGCAACGGTTTCTGACACAGACAACGAAGACAACATCTTCAACGACGGTCGGCCCAATTCCCAGGGCGGGTTTGCTCAGGCACCGTTCCAACAATTGACGGGTAACATTGATGGTACCGTTTTTAACGGCATAGCGACCAATCCTGAAAATGAGTTTGAGGTTTTCAATTCTTCCGGCGTCTCCGTCGGATTTATCTATGATCTGCACAACGGCAATTCGGCAAGTTTTGGTTCTTTACAGGGCTATGTCACCACATTTGAATTGATAGCGGGTGAAACATATACTGTTGGTCCACCCAATGGCCTCGGAAATGCGACTTACAGTGAACTTCTGACATGTTTTGTGAAGGGCACGCTGATTTCGACTGTCGCAGGGCAGAAGCTGATCGAAGACCTGCAGATCGGAGATATGATTGTCACCCGTGATAATGGCCAGAAACCTGTGCGGTGGGTCGGTATGAAGACAGTGGTCGGGCAGGATGCATTCGCACCGATCATTTTTCGCAAAGGCGCGGTTGGAAATCTCCGTGATCTGCGTGTTTCGCCGTTGCATCGTATGTTGATCAGCGGATGGCAGTCTGAGATGCTGTTTGGCGATGCCGAAGTTCTTGCCTGTGCCAAACATCTGGTGAATGGCGATACTATCTATTCGGAACCCTGCGATCAGGTCACATATTACCATGTGCTTTTTGATCAGCATGAAATTATTCTGGGCGAGGGCTGCCCTTCAGAAAGCTTCTTTCCTGGTCCGGCGACGCTTGGGTCTGTCGAATATGAAGTGCGGGAGGAACTCTTTGCACTGTTCCCGGAACTGGCCACCCATCCTGAAATCTATGGCCCGACCGCCCGACGCTGCCTGCGCAAGCGCGAGGCAGCCCTGATTGCCCCCCGTTAAGGTTCGGGCGAGTTTGATTTTTGATTTCACCGAGGCCTGAGTGTTTCGACTGGCCCTTCCTTCGTGATCATCGTGGTGCTTAATGTATGATCCGTATTTTGCATCCGGTGGCTTAGCAGTTTCTGGGTCAAGCGTAACATCTCACCCGCAAATTCCGGCTTTTCCGCAATGTTCTCAAGTTCACCACGCCCCTCGGCATCAAATAACATCGGTTCCATGCCTGCCGCGAAATGCACCAAGGTAAACCGTTCTTCTCGTAGGATCGCACAATTAGAATTACTTTGACTTAATTGATGCTTTTCCTGCCATGGGGTTGGCGAGATCGGGTTGGCGAAGTCAAATTCTGAATATGCATAGTCCCGCCAATTCGGTGTTTCCTGACGTAGCCAGGGCAGCAGAGATCGCCCATCCATGGATGATGGAATATCGGCGCCGATCCAGTCCAGGATGGTTGGGGTGATATCGCTGGATTCTGTAAAGGCGCTGATCTCACCATGTTTTTCACCAGGCGCACGTATGATCAGCGGCGTGTGAAATGCACCCTTGAACGGGGCAAGTTTCCCCCAGGCATGGCGATCCCCCAGCAATTCCCCGTGATCCGCTGTGACCACCAGAAGTGTATCATCATATTGCCCACTGTCTTTCAGCCAAGTCACAACGCGGCCAAGATGATGATCCACTTCTGTAGCCAGCCCCAAATAGACAGCACGTAGTGTCTGAACGTTTTCGTCGCTGTCGTCCAGATCGGGAAAACCCTCTACCGTGCTGGAAATCTGGGCGTAATCATGCAGGGGTTTCATATAAGGATGAAAGCTTTCTTCCTCATGCCGCGGCAGGCGTTCGGGCAGGGGCAGGGCCGCGGGATCATACATGTCATTGTAAGGCGCGGGGGCATTAAATGGCGGGTGCGGCCGGATCCAAGTCAGATGGGCAAACCAAGGTTCGCCTTCCCGATCTTTCATGCCTTCTAAGAATTGATTGGTCAGATATGCGGTGTCGCTGTCTTCCGCTCTGTAAAGCGCGGGATCATTTGGGCGGGGTGTCTGGCCTTTTGGTGTGTTCACACGAAAAATGTCAAAAAGGTCGTCGCCTTCGATGTTGTAGCCTTTCGCACGCAGATCAGCCCGCCAGCCGTGGCTTTTTTCCAGACGCATCTCGCATACTTCCCGAAAGCCGTTCATCGGATGCTCGTAGGTTGTTAAGGCTGGATGTCCTTCGGGGTAAGCGCGCGGATCTTGTGACGTGTCAGTATAACCGAACAACAGGGGGGTATACCCAACCTTCGCGGCCTGTGTCGCAAGGTTTGGTGTGTCATGTGCCAGTGGTGTGCCGTTGCGAATACTGCGATGGTTCATGGCATAACGTGCGGTCAGTAGGGATACACGAGACGGGCCGCAGGGGTTGGTGACGGAATAGTTGTTTTTGAAAACCGTACTTTCAGCCATGAGGGCGCGTAAGTTGGGTAACTGTACATGATCAGCCAAAGCTCCATGCACGCAATCAGCACGCAGCTGATCAATTACAATGAACAATACATTTTTGCGGGATTTTGGTTGATTGGCCATGTGCATTTCCCCTCTTGGGCGTGGTCCTCAGGAATAGCTAGCGAAGGGAATGCCACGGGGCAATCCTAAATTGACGCGGGGTATCATCAAATCTTTTTGCAAATCGTTCGCAACTAGATTGACAGTTGCGAACGATTCTCATAAACGAATTTCAACACAGGAGAACCCTATGAAAATCACATCCCGTATTCTAAGTTCTGTCGCGGGTTTCGCGATGATGGCAGGTGTTGCCCAGGCTGAAGATCGCTTCAAGGCCGTGACCACTTTCACCGTTCTCGCGGATATGGTGCGCAATGTGGCGGGGGACGTGGCGGATGTGGAAAGCATCACCAAGCCGGGTGCAGAAATTCACGGATATCAGCCAACGCCGCGCGACATTCTGCGGGCTCAGGATGCGGATCTGATTTTCTGGAACGGCATGAACCTGGAACTGTGGTTCGAACAGTTTTTCCAAAATCTCCGTAATGTGCCATCGGCAACCCTAACGGATGGCGTTGTACCGATGTCCATTACCGAGGGATCTTATGATGGCAAACCAAACCCACATGCCTGGATGTCTTTGGATAACGCCCACATCTATATCGATAATATCCGCGATGCCTTTGTGGAGCATGACCCAGACAATGCCGACGTTTATGTCGCAAATGCGAGGGCATACAAAGCACAGTTGACCGCCGAAATCGCCCCCCTGCGTGAGGCAATTCAGGCCGTGCCGGCAGATGAGCGTTGGCTGGTGTCCTGCGAGGGCGCGTTTTCTTACCTGATCCGTGATTTCGGGATGAAAGAACTGTACCTCTGGCCGATGAACGCGGACCAGACTGGCACACCCCAGCAGGTGCGCAAAGTGATTGATGGCGTGCGCGATAACAACATCCGCGCGGTCTTCTGTGAAAGCACCGTGAACAACGACCCGGCCCGTCAGGTGGCACGTGAAACCGGGGCGGAATATGGCGGGGTCTTATATGTCGATAGCCTGACCGAAGCAGACGGCCCTGTGCCAACATATTTGGATCTGCTGCGCGTGACTTCTGAAACCATTGCCTCTGGCCTAACCGGAGAGAACTGATGTTTGATCAGACACAAAATGGCATTTGCGCTGACGGTGTGACAGTGACCTATCGCAACGGCCATACGGCGCTGCGCGATGCAAGTTTTGACATCCCCCAGGGTACGATCACCGCGCTTGTTGGGGTGAATGGGGCTGGGAAATCGACCCTGTTTAAGGCGCTTATGGGGTTTGTGCCGGCGGCGAAGGGGGATATCTCGATTTTGGGCATGTCGGTGAAGCAGGCATTGAAGCAGAACATCGTTGCCTATGTGCCCCAGGCGGAAGAGGTTGACTGGACATTCCCTGTGTTGGTCGAAGATGTGGTGATGATGGGGCGTTATGGACACATGGGGTTTTTGCGCCGTGCCTCGGCGGTCGATCACCAGGCGGTGACGGATGCGTTGACCCGCGTTGGAATGGTCGATTTTCGCCATCGCCAGATCGGTGAGCTTTCCGGCGGGCAACGTAAACGGGTGTTCCTTGCGCGTGCCCTGGCCCAAGACGGCAAGGTGATCCTGTTGGACGAACCGTTTACGGGCGTCGATGTGCAAACCGAAGATGCAATTATCGAACTTTTGCGCGGCTTGCGAGATGAGGGCCGTGTAATGTTGGTGTCGACCCATAACCTTGGATCTGTGCCAGAATTTTGCGACCGCACTGTGTTGGTGAAGGGCACAGTCTTGGGGCATGGATTGACCAAAGATGTCTTCACCCAAAAGAACCTAGAAGCGGCCTTTGGGGGTGTGTTGCGGCACTTTGTTCTGGGCGGGAAAGACCTGCATGACGATGATGATGCACGTTCGGTCACTGTGATCACCGACGACGAACGCCCCTTTGTTGTTTATGATGAAAAGGGCACAGGCGATGCTTGATACCCTGCTTTTACCCTTTGAATATGGCTATATGACCAATGCCATGTGGGTGTCGGCCCTGGTTGGTGGGGTGTGTGCCTTTCTGTCTGCCTATCTCATGCTGAAGGGCTGGTCCCTGATCGGGGATGCACTGTCCCATTCTATCGTGCCAGGCGTTGCGGGGGCCTATATGCTGGGCCTGCCTTTTGCTTTAGGGGCCTTTGCCGCGGGTGGTCTGGCGGCGGGTGCGATGTTGTTTCTGAACCAGCGCACTGGTCTAAAGGAAGATGCCATTATCGGGCTGATTTTCACCAGTTTCTTTGGCTTGGGCCTGTTTATGGTTTCTGTTTCGCCGACGTCGGTGGATATTCAGACCATTACCCTGGGTAATATTCTTGCAATCACGCCGGAAGACACGCTGCAGTTGGCGATTATTGGTTTTGTATCTCTTGGAATCTTGATCCTGAAGTGGAAAGATCTGATGGTTGCGTTCTTTGATGAAAGCCATGCACGGTCTATCGGGTTGAACCCGGACCGCTTGAAGTTAATGTTTTTCACGCTTTTGTCTGCGTCTTGTGTTGCAGCCTTACAGACGGTCGGCGCGTTTCTTGTCATCGCTATGGTGGTGACACCAGGTGCAACAGCCTATTTGTTGACGGACCGTTTCCCGCGCCTGCTGATGTTATCTGTCGCAATCGGGGCGGGCACCAGTTTCTTTGGCGCCTATGCCAGTTTCTTCCTGGATGGGGCGACCGGTGGCATCATCATCTGTCTGCAGACGATCCTGTTCCTGCTGGCCTTCACCTTTGCGCCTAAACACGGATATCTGGCCGCACGTCGCAAAGCACGTGCTGCCCTGACGGAGACCACGACATGATAGAAGAGCTTCTTCTTCCGTTTCAGTTCAGCTTTATGGTCAATGCGTTCATCATTGTTGCAATTATCTCTGTCCCAACTGCATTGTTGTCCTGCTTCCTTGTTTTGAAGGGCTGGTCTTTGATGGGCGATGCCATTTCCCATGCGGTGCTGCCGGGTGTTGTGCTGGCCTATTTGGTGCAGATTCCACTGGCAATCGGCGCTTTTGCAGCTGGGATGTTATGTGCACTGGCAACCGGGTTTCTAAAAGAAAACAGCCGGGTGAAACAGGATACCGTCATGGGCGTGGTGTTTTCCGGCATGTTTGGATTTGGTCTGGTGATTTACACTTGGGTCGATACGAATGTGCATCTTGATCACATTCTTTTTGGGAACATGTTGGGTGTTGCGTCCGCTGATATTATCCAGGCTGGGCTGATTGCGTTGGGTGTGTCTGGCGTGCTTGTGTTGAAATGGCGTGATTTCCTTCTGCATGCCTTTGATCCGGCCCAGGCGCAGGCTGCGGGTCTGTCAGTGGGTTGGTTGCATTATGGATTGTTGGCGATGTTGTCTCTGACGATTGTTGCAACGTTGACGGCGGTGGGGATTATCCTTGCGATTGGTCTGTTAATTGCACCGGGGGCGATTGCATTTTTGATCACAAGGCGGTTTTCGGTGATGTTAATTGTATCGACAGTGATCACCTTGTTTTCCGGGTTGGGTGGCGTCTATCTCAGCTTTTTCTTGGACAGCGCCCCCGCGCCGACGATCATTTTGATCCTGACGATTATCTTTCTGATCTGCTTTGGCGGAACGTTGCTGAGAAATCAGCAAATTGTCGCACAGCAATAACGTCTTTTGCTGGGAACAGCGTTTGACATCAGCCCCGGCGCCCGTCAGAATTTGCACATCTGACGTGTCGGAGCTTTGTGTTTCCGACATGTGCAATTGTTGCAGGAGGTCCTATGACCCATTTAAGCCAAAAGTCTCTTTTAATGGTTTCGGCGGCAGCGCTGTGCGCGATGACTGGGGGCGCGATGGCCCAGGATCGTGGCGCATGTGGCCAGTTAGTTGCATTGACTCACAGCCAGTATCTGATCACCGGCGCGACCGCCCCGGCAATTGATACAGTGGTTTCCATCGCCCGGCGTGAACCGGCGTATATTGAACTGGAAATCGGCCAGTCCACCGGACTGACAATTGAAACCAGCAGCGGTACAGCCGACCCGGTTCTGGTGATGTTTGATGCCAGCGGTAATCCACTTCTGGGGAATGACGATGGCGCTGGCGGACTGAACTCGTTGCTTAGTCTCGAACTGGAACCAGGCCGTTATTGTGCGCAGGTTAGCACCTATACCAGTATCCCGGATGGTACCGGTACGCCCACCGGTTTCAATGAAAACATTCCGCTGCAGATCCGCACAGGCTTGGAAACGCCCGCCGTCGACAGTGGTGCAGGCGGTCAGCCTGCTGCGAACTGTTTCGCAATGTCCAACCTTACACGATTGGAAGATCCGATTGGCGCAGGAATGGACGCAATTTCTCTGAACGGTTCTGTGCCTTATGCTTATTCTTTCAGTGTTGAGGACGGCACAAATATGTCGTTGGTGGCGCGCAGCACGACGCTTGATACATTGTTGACCTTGGTTGATATCAACGGCAACGAGATCGCATCTGATGATGATGGCGCCGGTGGAACAGACAGCCATATCGGCATCGACTACGGATTGCCTGCAGGTGATTATTGTGTTGCGGTGACCGGATATGACAACACAGCCACGGGCCCTGCGGATCTGACAATTTCTGAGTATTCAGAAAATGTCGGTTCAGGTTCTGGTGGCGGTTCAAACGCCCCCGCCAACCCTTGTGGTGACCCTTCCAATACGACGACAGTGTCCGCAGGTGAAACCATTCAGGGGTTCCTTGATGGTGCCAGCAGTGATTTCCGTTTTGATCTGTCCGAACCTATGGCTATGCGCTTGACTGCGACCAGCAACAATATCGACACCTATCTGTGGCTCTATACCGCGGAAGGTTCGCTTTTGGGTGAAAATGACGATGCGGATGGTCTGGGCACGGGCAGCCGTATTGAGTATAGCGATCAGCTTCCTGTCGGGTCTTACTGCGCCGTGGTCACGGCTTTTGGCGGTGAGGGCAACGGTAACTTTGATCTGCAGCTGATGGAACTGTCCGAAGAAGCCCTTCTGAAGGAAGCTTACGATAACGCCGAACTGATGCCTCCGGCGTCCTCAGGTGTTGAGATGATTGATCTTGGCCTGCTGCAGCGCAATCTGCGCACCGATAATGCGGGCGGAGAAACACAGTGGTATCTGTTTGAAGTGGAAGAAGAAAGTTTCGTTGTGATTGACAGCGCCTCTGTCGGGGCGGTTTCTGAAATCGCTTTGTTTGACTATGAAGGCAGCGGTCAGCGCATCGCCAGCAGTCAGGTCAATGGGGAAAGCATCAGCGCGCGGTTGGTGAAGAAAATCGGGTCAGGCATCTATGCCCTCGCGGTGGTTCCGGATCGTTCCGCAAGCGCTGGTGTTGGTGCTTCGGCACTGTCGCTGCAGCGTTATATCCGCCCCCCCCGTCAGTAATCACGAGATACTGATATGAACAAAAAAGGCCGGCATCCTACGATGTCGGCCTTTTGTCTTTGAAGATGTCAGGCCGTTGATCAGGCCTTGCCACAGAGGTCAGAAGTCGACGGTCACTCCGGGCAGGTTTAGGCTTTTCATCAGTTCCCGCAGCTCTTGGCGTGCAGTTACATTGGAAATATTCATCTGCCCGGCAACACCGATATCCCGCAAATCCAGCAGGGTTAGGCCACGTGGAAACAGCTCGCGGAAGATCACGCGATCACCAAAACCTTTGACAACCCGGAAACCAATGCGTTTGGACAGACTTTCTAGCGCTTCTTCCATCTTTTTCTTGTTGTGCATGGCCTGGGCGGCAAGGCGGTTTCGTACAATCACCCAGTCGATGGGGGGGAGGCCAGCCTGTGCGCGCAGTTGACGGGCATTCCAGACCATTTCGGAATAGACCGACGGCCCTTTGATATCATTGCTTTCCGGGTCCATCCGGGCCAGCAGGTCAAAATCAACGAATGAATCATTGAGGGGCGTGACCAATGTATCCGCCAAGGAATGTGCAACTTGGCTTAACCGGGTATGTGATCCGGGGCAGTCGATCAGGATGAAGTCGCATTCATTCTCGATCGCAGAAACGGCCATGGAAAGGCGGCGGTCAAATATGTTTTCACCGGGGTTTAGTTCTGACTGATCCACCTGCGGCAGTTCATGATATTCAGGGGACGGCAGCTGCACACCGGCAGTCTTCATCGCCTGTTCACGGTTCTGCACAAAGCGCCCGAAACTTTTCTGACGTAGGTCCAGATCCAAGACCCCAACCTTATGCCCCATCCGGGCCAGTGCAGTTGTAATATGCATCGAGGTCGTAGATTTCCCCGAACCGCCTTTTTCATTTCCAACGACGATAATATGCGCCACGACTGCCCCCAGGATTTAGGTAATATTGCCTTTTCTCGGCAACTATATGTTGTGTATCGCAATATGGGAAGTCGTGGCGGTTTTCAAGCGATCCTGTTACAATGCCCGGGTTATCCCCCCATCTACGCGAATGTTCTGTCCGGTGATATATCCAGCAGCGTCAGATGCTAGAAACGCAATGGTGCCAGCGATTTCATCCGTCGTGCCGTAGCGCTCCATTGGGATACGCTTGCGAAACTCTTCCTTCTCCGGCAATGAGTTAATGAACCCTGGCAGGATGTTATTCATGCGAATTCCTTTCGACGCATATTGATCTGCGAACAGTTTGCTAAACGCGGCAAGCCCCGCGCGCATCACACCGGATGTCGGGAAAACCGGATCAGGTTCAAAGGTTGCGAAGGTTGTAATATTGATAATTGATCCGTTTCCCTGCGCTTCCATGATCGGTGCAACCAGGCGGGTAGGGCGCAGGGCAGATAGAAAATACACCTCCATACCCTCGTGCCAGTCTTCATCCGTCAGCTTTAAAATATCATCGCGAGGGCCGTGCCCCGCGCTGTTCACCAGCACGTCAATACGACCCCAAGCTTGCATCGCAGCGTCAATCACAGCCTGTACATCCCTGGTGTTCTGATTGGATCCAGTGACCCCCACACCGCCCAATTCCGCCGCCAAGGCTTCGCCTTTACCAGATGATGATAGGATCGCCACCTTATAGCCGTCCGCTGCAAGTTTCCGTGCGGCAGCCGCCCCCATGCCTGATCCACCAGCGGTGATGACGGCGGTTTTCAATGTGTTGTTCATGTGATTTCTCCAGTTGATCTGGAGGTAGACTGACAGATGACAGGAGGTTCGACACTTCATGTTTGATCCATTACAGTGTAGGAAAACTACAGGATTGCAGATGCCATTTATTCCTTCCATTGCGGCCTTGCGGGCATTTGAAGCGGCTGCGCGTCATGAAAATTTTCGCAAAGCCGCGGAAGAACTGCACATTACCCATGGTGCTGTTGCACAACAAATTCGTGGGCTTGAGGCGGATCTAAAGACGCATTTGTTTCAACGTCTGACACGGGGTGTCCGACTGACGCCAAGTGGGAAAGAATATGCGGAGCGCGTCCTAGAAGGGCTGACCATTCTGCGTGATGCCACTGATGATGTTATGGGAAAGGCGCAAAATACCCCGCTGATCCTGACGGCGACACCGTCATTTGCGAACTGCTGGTTGTTGCCACGCCTGGCGCGGTTTTCTGAACACAGCACGATTAATCTGCAGGTCAGCGCATCTGAAACCGTAGTAAACCTGTTGGCAGGGGAAGCTGATCTTGCAATACGTCAAAGTCCGCCGCCCTATGGCCGGGGAATTGCGCATCAAAATCTGCTGTCAGGCCGAAATGTGATTGTTGGCGCGCCCAACTGGATGCGCGGAAAGAAAATCGTGGAGGATCTGATGGATACGGATCTGCTGCACGACGGTCACGGCGGATGGCCAGGATATTTTCAGCAGCATCTGGGGGAATTGCCTGCAGGGGCGGGAGACGGGTTGCGATTCAATCAAGCAGCGATGTGTATTCGGCTGGCGTGTGATGGCAAGGGGGTCGCTCTGGTGCCGGAAGCATTGGTGCAGAATGAAATCTCTGAAGGGCGACTCGAAGTTTTCGAAGGCCCACAGCCGCAAGACGGGGCTGGTTTTTATCTGGTTTGGCCTGAAAAGCATGGCCGCAGACGGGATGTTTCCCGCGTCTGTGACTGGCTTGTTACGGAGACAGGTTATCAGGCCCGCGCGTAGTTATTTAGTCAGGATCAGCTTGCCGGCTTTTGTGATGCGCAGAACATAAGTCTGGTCATCCAGCAGGATAGTCGCACATGGATTGCCCTGGGTCAGCAGACGTGCGTCATAGACGGACTGTTGCTGCGGGACGGTTGTGCTGGTCAGTGTGTTTGGGTGGGCAATAGCGTTCATTGCGTTTCCTCCTGGTCATTCTGTTCGCGTGTTTCCAAAGTGCTGACCCTGTTTCGGTCTGCTGAAATAATATCTGATTGTTTTTGTCGGATAAGTCAAGTGAGTCTTTTACTCAACTATTGTTTCTCCGCCGGAAGGAGGCAAAACCCGTCTGTGATCGGTTTCGGCACAGTTGAAATTTACTGAACGGCTTTTGAGCGTTTTAAAGGCTTTAAAGTTTCCGCACTTTGCGCCATCAATCCCTATGCGCTTATTCCTTCTGACTGCCCTCACTATGATAGCCTTTGCGGCCAACTCTGTTCTGAACCGGGCGGCTTTGGTTGATGAAGAGATAACAGCGCTGCAATTTTCAGCCATTCGGGCCGTCTCTGGGGCGTTTATATTGGTCCTGTTGATCCTGATACAGTCTCGTTCGCTGTCTCGTTTACGGGCTGGAAGCGGTGCCGGTGGGGGAATGTTGGCGTTATACCTCATCGGGTTTTCAATCGCTTACGTGCATGTGGATTCTGGTGTCGGGGCATTGATTTTGTTTGGTGGGGTGCAGGTAACGATGTTTGCTGGTGCGGTTTTTGCCCGTGAAAGAATACCACCGCAACGCTGGGCGGGGGCTGCGTTTGCCTTTGTGGGGCTTGCCATTCTTGTCTGGCCCACGGGGTATAGTTCCCCAGCCTTGAAGGGCGTTCTTCTGATGGGCACAGCCGCAGTCGGATGGGGGATCTATTCCCTTCTCGGGCGCGGTACAAAAGACCCTCTGGCGGCGACTTCCGCGAATTTTATCTGGGCGTGTATCCCGGTGCTATGCGCTGTTTTTCTGATCGATGGCAGTACGTTACCAGATATGTCACCTGCGATATTTTATGCCATACTTTCTGGTGGCATCACATCGGGCTTGGGGTATGCGCTCTGGTATCAACTGTTGCCACAATTGCGCACAACAGTAGCCGCAATCGCCCAGCTTTCGGTGCCGGTGATTGCCGCAGCAGGGGGGGCGCTCTTTCTGGGGGAAGTGACCGGCATACGTTTCTGGATCGCAAGTTTTCTTGTACTGGGCGGTATCGCGCTGTCCCTGCTTCCGTCACGGCAACGGGTCTCGAAATCATAACCAATCCCCCATATATATCGTACATGCGCTGGATATATTTGATCTCTCTTCTTCTTTTTGCTGCACCTGTTTCTGCAGATTGCGTGGTGCTTTTGCATGGTCTTGCCCGCACAGAATCGTCCATGGCGGTGGTTGAAGAGGCGCTGGAGGTCAACGGATACAGTGTTGTAAATCAGGGTTATGATTCACGCAGTCAAGACATCCGATCTTTGGCCTCACAGGCGGTGCCCGAAGGGATTGCCCGCTGCCATTTACGGGGGGAAGGTGAGACCATTCACTTTGTAACGCATTCTATGGGCGGCATTCTGTTGCGGGCCTATGTCGCGCAGATGCGTCCTGCCGGGCTTGGGCGTGTGGTGATGATGGGGCCCCCCAATCAGGGATCGGAATTAGTAGACAGTTTCAGTGCGTTGGAGCCGTTTGAGTGGATCAATGGACCCGCTGGAATGGATCTTGGCACCGGGGTGCAAAATACACCGCGCAGTTTGCCGGCGCCTGCATTTGAACTGGGCGTTATTGCCGGCAGCCGGTCACTTAACCCTTTCTATTCAGCGGTTATTCCCGGGCCAGATGATGGTAAGGTTGCCGTGGCGTCCACACGTTTATGGGGAATGCGCGATCATATCGCGTTGCCGGTGACCCATACGTTTATGATGAATAATCCGTTGGTCGTGGGGCAGATCATGATCTTCTTGGACACCGGATACTTTGAGCCATCCATGACATACCGGCAAGCAGCAGAACTGATTGCCGGACCAATCCTTGACGGGGATGATTGATCCGGAAATGATTATTTAGGCGCGCCTTGGACACGGTTAACGTGGCCCATTTTACGACCAGGTTTTACGTCGGCTTTACCGTAAAGATGGATGGATGCCCGTGGATCAGCATGCAGTTCTGGCAAACGATCCATGTCGTCCCCAATTAGGTTTTCCATCACAACATCTGAATGACGCTTGCCATCACCCAACGGCAGACCCGCAACCGCGCGAATGTGCTGTTCAAACTGATCTACGGCGCAGCCATTCTGTGTCCAGTGACCAGAGTTATGCACGCGCGGAGCGATTTCATTGACGATAAGGCCTTGCTGCGTCACAAAAAGTTCCACGCCAAGGACACCGACATAGTCCAGTGCATTCAGGACATTTGCTGTCAAAAGCACCGCATCCATCCGCTGGCTGGCTGTCAGGCGGGCTGGCACTGTGGTGGTGTCCAAGATGCCGTCCTTGTGTATGTTTTCGCCAGGATCATAGCAGGAAACTTCGCCGTTTACGCCACGAGCACCGATGACGGAAACTTCGTGGGAAAACTCGATAAACCCTTCCAGTACAGCTGGTGCACCCGCCATAGCTTTAAATGCGGTATCGGCATCATCAGCGGTTTTCAAACGGGCCTGTCCCTTGCCATCGTAACCCATACGGCGGGTTTTCAGGATAGATGGCGTCCCGATCTCTGAAATTGCAGCGTCAAGATCTGCGCGGCTTTCAACATTTGCGAATGGGGCGGTTGTCAGACCAAGGTCGCGTAGATAATTTTTCTCAGTCAGTCGATCCTGGGACACACGCAACGCTTCGCGGCCGGGGCGAATTGGGCGCAGGCTTTCCAGAAGATCCAATGCAGATGTCGGTATGTTCTCAAATTCATAAGTGATCACATCGACGGCAGCAGCGAAAGTACGCAGGGAATCTTCATCATCGTAATTGGCCGTGGTTACTTGATCTGCAACCTGACCCGCTGGTGGGTTTGTTCCTGGTTCGAAAATATGGGTTTTATACCCAAGACGAGAGGCTGCAACGGATAGCATCCGGCCAAGTTGACCACCGCCAAGAATGCCAATGGTTGCGTTTGCGGGCAGGGGGGCTGTGTGATCAATCATCGCTTGGTTCATCCGGGATAGAGGCGGAAAGGGCATCGCGCCAGGCATCAAGTTTTACAGCCAGCGCATCATCAGACACGGCCAGAATGCCTGCGGCCATCAGACCTGCATTGGCTGCGCCAGCGGCGCCGATGGCCATGGTGGCCACGGGGAATCCCTTGGGCATCTGTACGATAGAATAAAGGCTGTCGACACCAGAAAGGGCCTTGGTTTGAACAGGTACACCAATGACCGGTACACGTGTTTTAGAAGCCATCATACCAGGCAAATGCGCAGCACCACCGGCACCGGCAATGATGACCTTTACGTGGCCAGCTGCCTTTTTTCCATAGTCCCAAAGACGATCCGGCGTGCGGTGTGCGGAAACGATCTTCGCTTCGTAGCTGATACCCAGTTCATCTAGGATCTCAGCGGCAAGTTTCATTGTCGGCCAGTCTGACTGGCTGCCCATAATAATGCCCACATCTGCCATGATCACATCCTTCGGTAGCTTTCAGGAAGCGGCACTATAGACGTTTCAGGGCCACAGACAATCTGGCAAAACGTGAATGCGTGAATTTTAGGCGATAATATCTGGCGTCAGTTCATTTTCGATGGCCTGTATCCGGTCTTTCAGGGCAAGCTTTTGCTTTTTCAACCGTTTCAAAGCCAGCTGATCCGCTGTGGCGCGTTCTGCAAGGGCGTCAATCGCATCGTTCAGATCCCGATGTTCTTCGCGCAGTACCTGCAATTTTACCCGGATGACCTCTTCGTGGGACATTTCTTCAGGATTATCCATAAGTGCGACCTCTTATTTCACAGGGTAACCTAACCCGGTCCGCAGTTTTAAAAAAGAGGACAAATAAAGCAAATGCCTTGCAAGCGGCCCGGGCGCGCTCCATATTTTATGGAAACAGGCCGCTCATTGGCAGGGTCTGGTTGATTGTCGCTGTAAACAGGACGCAAAAAGATGACGAAACTAACCTTGGGCTCATACCCATATCTGCTGGGTTTTGACCAGCTGGAACGCCTTGTGGAACGCACCGCGAAATCCGGAAACGAAGGCTATCCTCCTTTTAACATTGAACAAACCAGCGATCATTCATTTCGGATAACTCTGGCGGTTGCCGGATTCGCAGAAGAAGATCTTTCGATCACCGTTGAAGATCGTCAATTGAATGTGCGCGGTAATCAGCAGGATGCGGATGACAGCCGTGTCTTTTTACACCGGGGAATCGCTGCAAGACAGTTTCAGAAGAGTTTTGTTCTTGCTGAGGGGGTTGAAGTTGGGGCCGCAAGCATGGAAAACGGACTTCTGCATGTGGATCTGACTCGTTCTGTTCCAGATAAAATAGTACAAACGATCGAAATCAATAAGAATCGGGGACAAACATGAACTCAGAATTTAATTTCCCCGGGCAGGAAATCGAAGGCGAAAACCGTACAGTATACGTGCGTGCCATTAATATCGATGATCTTCCTGATGATATGCAAGACGCAGCAAGTGGCGCGGAACATCTGTATGCGGTTTGTACCGAGGAGGGTGAGCAGCTCGCATTGGTGAATGAACGTCGCCTGGCTTTCGTACTTGCCCGCGAACATGATTACGCGCCGGTTTCTGTGCACTGATCTGCAACGCAGTTTCTAAAAACAAAAAACGCCAGTTCAGATGAACCGGCGTTTTTCGTTTTTGTGGTCCGACCAGGGATCAGGCGTTGAACAGGAAGTGCATCACATCGCCATCTTTGACGATATAGGTTTTGCCTTCGATCCGTAGTTTGCCCGCTTCTTTCGCGCCCGCTTCGCCGTTGTTGGCGACGAAATCATCATAGGCGACGGTTTCAGCGCGAATGAAGCCGCGTTCAAAGTCCGTGTGGATTACACCTGCGGCCTGTGGGGCGGATGCACCTTGTTTGGTGGTCCAAGCACGCGCTTCCTTTGGGCCAACGGTAAAGTAGGTTTGCAAGTGCAGAAGTTCGTAACCCGCGCGGATCAGGCGATCCAGGCCAGCTTCTTCTAGGCCCATTTCCTCAAGAAACATCTGGCTTTCTTCTGCTTCAAGTTGAGAAATTTCTTCTTCAATTTGAGCTGAGATCACAACATGTGCAGCGCCTTGTTCAGCCGCCATTTCGGCCACGCGCGCGGAATGTTCATTGCCTTCAGCAGCTTCAGATTCACCAACGTTACAAACGTATAGGATTGGCTTTGAGGTCAGCAATTGCAGCAAGCCCCAGGCCTTTTTGTCGTCTTCGTCAACGTCAACAGTACGGGCAGGTTTGCCATCTTCCAGCTGCGCCAAGGCTGCCTTTAGCAGGCGTTCTTGCTGGGCTGCGTCTTTATCGCCGCCTTTCAGCTTACGCACAAGGTTCGCCATGCGTTTTTCGATGGATTCCATATCTGCAAGCATCAGTTCGGTTTCGATAACTTCGGCATCTGCTACTGGGTCAACGCGGCCGTCAACATGGGTCACATCGCCGTCTTCAAAGCAACGCAGAACATGTGCAATGGAATCGGTTTCACGAATGTTGGCGAGGAATTGGTTGCCAAGGCCTTCGCCTTGGGACGCACCCTTCACAAGGCCTGCGATGTCCACAAAGGTCATGCGTGTTGGGATAATCTGTTTTGAACCCGCAATTTCTGCAAGCTTATCAAGACGTGCGTCTGGCACGGCGACTTCGCCCACATTGGGTTCGATCGTACAGAATGGAAAATTCGCAGCCTGGGCGGCGGCGGTTTTTGTCAGCGCGTTAAACAGCGTTGATTTGCCGACATTCGGAAGGCCGACGATCCCCATTTTAAAGCCCATGCGTATTCTCCTGGCTGCAGTTTCAACAGGCTTCTAGGCTGGGAGCCTCTGCTATGCAAGCCTGTGGGCGTTTGACGGTGGGTTCACGGTAATATGCAGTTTTACACAAACGCGTGAAAGGGGCTGAAATCCAAACGAACCTCCCCAAGTAGTAACGTAACCGAACAGTACAGTTACGTGTGGCCGGCAGCAGCGTCGGAGGTTTTTTTGACATAAGCAAATCACAGGATACCGGGATGAAACGCATTTTTCCCGCCGCACTTTCTGCGGCTTCTCTCATGCTGGGTGCAGCCCAGGTTCAGGCGGCGGACTTTGTAGTTGGCCTTGGTTATACAGATTTCGGCAGCAATGAGCCGCCCAATACGCGGGTGCTGTCATTGGAGTTGCATGGCGATAGTTTCCGTGACGTTGGTCAAGTGGCAGTCAGCCCAATGCTGGTCGTTACGGTGCATGATGGGGGTGACTATTTTGTAGGGGGCGGTCTGTCCGGGCGCTATGATCTGAAGGGCGACTGGTTCGTTGAGGGCAGCCTTGCTCCGGGGCTTTACCTGCCCAGCAGCGACGCAACCGATTTGGGCCACCATCTTGAATTCCGTTCCGTGTTGGGCGTCGGGTATCAGATCAACGACGGCAACGCGATTTCAGTGGCGCTGACGCATAAGTCGAATGCTGGTATTTCAGGCCGCAACCCCGGTGTGGATACGGTCGAGTTGCGTTGGCGTAAGAATTTTTGAAGGGGTCAGCATGGCCTCGTGGTGGTGCAATACGTGGTGCGCTGTGGGCCAAATTTTCTGGGTTTGATGTTGCAGTTCCTAAGCTGGTTTAGGGTTTCTGGTTGTAAAGAACTGGAAAGGACCAGACTGTCGTGTGGCCGAAGGGCTGGGTGCACATCTGGTGCATGTATAATGTCAGAATAACTGTCGCGTTGAATTGATGGCTTCCTCGCACAGATAGTTTGGCACTGCGCAGGCTACCCCCGTCCGACAAAAGGCATGTTGGTGGCCATGACTGTCATGTTCTGAACATTCGCGCCTTCGGGAAGTTCTGCCATATAAAGGAAAGCTTTGGCGATGTCCGGCACCTCCATGGCGGGTTCGCCTTTGATGGTTCCATCCGCCTGCAATACGCCTGCTCGGATCTGGTCAACCATATCTGTCGCAGCGTTGCCAATGTCGATCTGCCCACAGGCGATGTTAAAGGCACGCCCATCCAGAGAAATGGTTTTGGTCAGCCCTGAAATTGCGTGTTTTGTTGCCGCATAAGGGGCGGTTCCGGGCCGTGGTACATAGGATGATACGGATCCGTTGTTGATGATCCGCCCGCCTTGTTTGGCCTGATAACGCATTAGGCCAAACGCCTTGCGCGCGCAGATAAAAGCCCCGTTCAGGTTCACATCCACCATAGATCGCCAGTCAGAAACTGCGATTTCGTCCAAAGGTTTTCCGGGGGTCAGTTTGCCTGCGTTATTGAATAGAAGATCCAGCCGACCCCATTTTGTATGGGCGTGATCAAAGGCTGCATCAACCGATGTTTCGTCGGTGACATCACAGGGCAGGATCAGCGCGTTGTCGCAACCGTTTGCAGTATCGCATAGTGCATTTTCTCGCCGCCCGACCAATCCGACCTTCCAGCCGTTCTTTAGCAAAATTCGTGCGCAGGCCCGGCCAATACCGCTGCCTGCGCCTGTGATGATGGCGGTTCTCTGTGTCATCTGCCGACCTTCAGCTCTCTTTGTTCAGATCCTCAAAAGATCGGCCATTTGCCACCAGGTCAACCAGCAAATCTGCGGGCTTCCAGAAATATGCATCTTCCTTTTCGAATTCCCGGAGATCAGCAAGAAGGTTTTCAAGTCCATACATGTCTGCGTATTTCATCGGGCCGCCACGGTAGCGTGGGAAACCATAGCCATAAAGCGCGACTACATCGATGTCAGATGGGCGCAGGGCCACGCCTTCCTGCAGAACTTTTGCCCCCTCATTCACCATCGCCGCCATGTAACGGCGCATGATTTCATCTTGTGTAAAGTCGCGCGGTGTAATGCCCAACCGGGCTTGTTCGTCGCTGATGATCTTCAGTACATCGGGGTTCTCTTCGCCCTTGCGTGCACCTTCGGGATAAACATACATGCCGCGCCCGGTTTTTTGACCGAAATGACCCGCTTCGCACATTTTGTCTTGTACAGCGCTATAGCGTTCCTCTGAGTTCCGTGAGGCAGCCAAGCGTTTGCGGTTGGCCCAAGAGATATCCATGCCTGCAAGATCATGCACTTGAAAAATTCCGATAGGATAGCCGAAGTCATAGATCGCTTTGTCGATGGCATAGGGGCTTGCGCCATCTTCCATCATATAGGTCGCGCACAGGCCATAGGCTTTGTAGATTCGGTTGCCGATAAATCCATCTTTATTGGCTGCACGTACGGGCGTCTTCTTTAGCAGTTTTGCAAGCGCAAATCCCGTCGCCACAGCATCGTCGGCTGGATCAGACGGCACGACAATTTCCAAAAGTTTCATAATGTTGGCGGGGGAAAAGAAATGTAGGCCAATGACATCTTGGGGGCGGGATGTGACGTTCGCGATGGCATCGACATCCAGATATGATGTGTTTGTTGCCAGAACCGCGCCGGGCTTTGCGATCTGGTCCAGTTGACGGAAGACGTCTTGCTTGACCTCAAGGTTTTCAAAGACCGCTTCGATGATCAAATCGCAGTCTGACATGGCGGAATATTCGGTGGCAGGCGTATAAAGTGCCATGTGTTTTGCTTTACCTGCGTCATCCATACGGCCCTTTTTGATCATGCCATCATAGACCTTTTCAACATTCGCCTGACCGCGGGCAATACTTTCGGCGTCGCGTTCTACCATGACAACTGGCAAGCCTGCGTTCAGGGCCGCAACCGTGATGCCCGCGCCCATGGTGCCGCCGCCAATCACCGCGATTTGCTTTAGGGGGCGAGGTTGTGCACGCGAGGCTTCCGGCACTTTGGTGCAGGTGCGCTCGGCAAAAAACGCATGGATCATGCCTTGACGTTGTGGGGTTCCCATACAGGCTAGGAATTGCTCGCGTTCAAAAGCCAAGCCTTCGGAAATAGGTTTCTCCAGCGCGACCTCGACACAGTCCACTATGCGAAACGGGGCAAACTGGCCGCGCGCGCGTTTGCTTAATGTTGCACGCGTGGCATCAATGGCGGCACGGTTTGCCGTTTCATCGGCCAAGCCTTCATCGCGTTTACCAGAGGGGCGAGGGGCAGCACCAGCTGTGATCAGCTCATGAGCATAGGTAAGAGCTGCGTCTTTTAGATCGCCGTCAGCAATCCGGTCGATGATCCCAAGAGCATGGGCTGCGTTAGCGTCGATGGGTTTGCCGCTGGTGGCCAAATCGAGGGTGGCTTTGGCCCCGGCAATGCATGTGGTACGCTGTGTGCCACCCGCGCCTGGTAGAATGCCAAGGTTCACTTCCGGCAAACCTATCCGTGTAGATTTATCGGCTATGCGGTAATGCGCGGACAGGCCAACTTCCAGCCCGCCGCCCAGTGCCGTACCATGCATTGCGGCGATAACAGGTTTTGTGCAGGCCTCTATTCGGGCTACGACTTCGGGCAGGTAGGGATCAACCGGAGGTTTGCCAAATTCACGAATATCCGCCCCTGCAGGGAATGTGCGTCCCGCTCCGATGAGGAGCACCGCATCTGCCTGTGAATCAGTTTCTGCACGTTCGATACCTTCCACCAAACCTTGTCGCACAGCCAGACCAAGGGCGTTGACAGGTGGATTGTCGATGGTCAGAACCGCGATGGCCCCGCTAAGTTCATAACTGACGGCGTTGCTCATGGCTTGGGCTCCGGCTTTAAATGTTACGGTTTGTGGTTGAATACGAAGATATTGTTACATTCGCAATGTTTTTCCCGACCGGTCGGTAAGTTTTGTAAAATTCATTGACACATCGCCATGCGCTTGAATATCGTTAGTGTGCAAACATAATGGATGCCCAATGCGCTACGTCACCGCAACCACAGAACAGGAAGCCTTTTCATCCCTGAGGCAGGGAGAGATTTCTGTTGTGGCCGGTGGCACCGATTTCTTTCCGCGGCTGGGGGATCACAAAATTATGCCGCCAGTTTTGGATATTACCAGATTGCCTGGCTATCGGGGTGTTTCCCGAAATGATGGCTGTTGGCGTATCGGTGCCGCCACCCGTTGGAGCGACATTTCAAATGCAGATCTGCCGCCAGCATTTGATGGGCTGCGGGCAGCCGCGCGTGAAATCGGTTCAGTTCAGATCCAAAACAGGGGAACAATTGGCGGAAACCTTTGTAATGCGTCCCCTGCAGCGGACAGTGTGCCGCCTTTGTTGACGCTTAATGCCGAGGTTGAACTTGTTTCCGAAGCAGCAACGCGTCAAATGCCGCTGCAATCTTTCATTATGGGACCTGGAAAAACCTGTCTGAAAGAGGGGGAAATTTTGAAATCTGTAATTATCCCCGAGCTTCCAGAAGGGGCAATTTCCAGCTTTCAAAAACTTGGATCGCGTGAGTATCTGGTTATTTCTATCGCTATGGTTGCTCTGTTACATATACCTGAGAATGGTCAGGCCAAAGCTGAAACACGTGTTTCAGTTGGAGCTTGCTCTCCTGTTGCATGTAGGCTTAAACGCCTAGAGGTTGATCTGTTTGGTGTACAACGTGCTGAAATTCCGCGACAAATTAACTCTGGATATTCGGATGCACTCTCGCCTATAGGGGATGTGCGTGCATCGAAGTTCTATCGATTACATGCAGCAGAAACCCTGGTCCGTCGCATGTTGACCGGGATTTCGAAGGAGAGCATCAGTGGATGACCTGGCAGAAATCCCGGTGCTCTCCTTCACCCTTAATCACCAAGATCGCTCCGTCCAGATGCCGCAGTCCGGGCGCTTATCTGATGCATTACGTGATGGATTATCGCAGACAGATGTGAAATCCGGGTGTGACGCAGGGGATTGTGGTGCCTGTACGGTTTTGCTTGATGGCGTTCCCGTCTGTTCCTGTATTACCCCTGCGGCGCAAGCTGTCGGATGTCATGTAGAGACCCAGGCCGGGCTTGTTGAGAGTGATGATCTGTCTCGGAAGCTTGCCGACAGCTTTCTTGCCCATGGGGCCGCGCAATGTGGGATTTGTACGCCAGGAATGATGGTTGCTGCAGTTGCATTGCTGCGCGAACAATCGAAACCTTCTGAGAAACAGGTAAAAGATGCGCTGGGTGGGATTTTGTGCCGATGTACGGGATATCGCAAGATCATTGATGCGGTGATGCAGGTTCATAGTTTTGTGACACCATCTGACGCAGGGCGTGTTGGGCAAAGCCCGCTTCGTCTGGATGGGGAGGTCAAGGTAACGGGGGCGGAAATCTTCGGAGATGATGGGGCGCCGGATAATGCTCTCGTTTTACGGCTGGTACGCAGTCCCTTTGCTTATGCTGGTTTTGACATTGGGGATATTGCTGCGTTTGTTGCGAACCATCCCGGGGTGCAGTTTGTTCAGACCGCAGATGACATACCCGGCGAAAAATTATTTGGCGTGATCCCCGGCTTTATCGATCAACCTGTCTTTGCTGAAAATGAAACTCGGTTTCGGGGCGAAGCAGTTGCTGCGATTATCGGTGAACCAGACGCGGTGAATGCCCTGACCCTGCCGGATGATTTTCCTGTAACCTGGCATGAACGCGACGCAGCAATGACTTCGGATCAGGGGCTGTCGCCTAAGGCAGCACAGCTACATGAACACCGTGCGGGTAATATCATGTGTGAAGGGCTTGTTCGTCATGGAAATGCACAATCCGCGTTGGCACAAGCTGATGTGGTGGCAGAAGGACGGTTTCGCACAGGATTTGTTGAACATGCATATATTGAACCCGAAGCCGGTTTTGCACGGCGGGTCGGGGATCGGATGGAAGTGCACGCCTGCACGCAGGCCCCGGTTATGGATCAGGAAGGTGTCGCGTCGGTTTTGGGCGTACCTCTAGATCATGTCCGCATCGTACCGACGGCAACCGGCGGTGGCTTTGGGGCGAAACTTGATATGTCGGTCCAACCTTATCTGGCACTTGCAGCAATGCAGACAGATCGTCCGGTTCGTATGGCCTATAGCCGACGCGAATCCATGCAAAGCACAACCAAACGCCATCCTTCTGATATCACTTTAAAAATCGGTGCGACCCGGGACGGGATGATCAGCGGGATGCAATTTGACGGTGTTTTCAATACGGGTGCTTATGCATCATGGGGGCCTACGGTCGCCAATCGGGTGCCAATTCACGCTTCGGGGCCTTATCGGATACCTGATTTTCTGGCTGAAAGTCGTGCTGTTCACACCCACACGATGCCGGCTGGTGCTTTTCGGGGGTTTGGCGTGCCGCAATCCGCCATTGCCCAGGAAGTGCTGTTTGACGACCTGGCAGAACAGCTGAACATTGATCCGCTGACATTTCGCTTGAAAAACGCCCTGCGTAACGGAGATCGTACAACCTGCAATCAGCTGCTCGAAAGTGGTGTCGGTATTGCAGCTTGTTTTGAAAGACTGCAACCGCATTGGGAAGCAGCCCGTCTGGCGGCAGAGCAATTTAACAATACGACGACATCTATCCGGCGCGGTGTGGGCATCGCGGGGGGATGGTATGGTTGTGGCAACACATCACTGCCCAATCCGTCAACCATACGATCAGGTCTGCGACGTGATGGGCAGATCGTTTTGCACCAGGGGGCTGCGGATATTGGCCAGGGGGCCAATACAGTCATTGCCCAGATTTTTGCAGAAGCGCTTGGCGTGCCATTGGCAGATTTGATGTTGATTGGCGGTGACACGGATGTGACACCGGATGCAGGCAAAACGTCGGCATCCCGTCAGACTGTGGTGTCCGGAAATGCAGCGCGCCTGTCAGGCCTTGCGCTGCGGGCAGCGATCCTGAAGCTTTGTAATGCCGGTGAGGAGGCCTTAATCCACCCCGTTGCGGGCGGCGTTGAGGTGCATGAGGGCGGGCAGACGCATGTTCTGCCCCTGGGATCGCTGCCTGTAAATTCAACAGGCTACGTTGTGGAAGCCATCGAAACCTGGGATCCGCCCACGGCGCCTCTGGATGAAAATGGTCAAGGTGTCCCCTATGCGGTGTATGGCTATGCTGCCCATATCGCAGAAATCGAAGTGGATATCGAACTGGGCACCACCCACGTCACGCGTTTCATCGCAGCACATGACGTGGGGCGTGTGATCAACCCGATGCTTGCAGAAGGACAGATTGAAGGTGGGATCGCACAGGGAATGGGTCTGGCCCTGATGGAAGAATACATTCCCCACGTGACCGAAAACCTGCATGACTATCTAATTCCAACCATCGGAGACATGCCGCCGGTGACGTCCTTGTTGATTGAAGAGCCTGACCCGCATGGACCTTTTGGAGCGAAAGGATTGGGGGAACATGTGTTGATCCCAACTGCCCCGGCAATTTTGAATGCTATTCGTCACGCCACAGGCGCACGTCTGACGCAGGTGCCTGCCACGCCTGATCGGGTACTTGCAGCCCTGAAGGATCTGTCATGAGTGAAACCACGTCTAAACCCCGTCGTGAACAGCCTGCCAAAATCCGCTGCGATGCCTGTCCGGTTTTATGTTTCATTGCGGAAGGCCGTTCAGGTGCCTGCGATCGCTACGCCAACCATGACGGCGAACTTGTGCGCCTTGATCCTCTGGTGATTGTTGAGCGAAACCAAACGGATGGGGGGAAGCTGGTACCGTTCCTGGATGGAGATGCCGACTGGGATGGCGATTTGCTTCAAAACACTCGTCAATTCGTCACGGCCGTTGGGGCTGGTACGACCTATCCGGATTACAAACCCGCGCCTTTCATTGTCAGCCAACCGCTGGAGGGGGTGGATATGGTGACCGTGGTGACTGAAGGCATCTATTCTTATTGCGGTGTAAAGGTAAAGATCGACACGGACCGTCATATCGGTGAAGAGGCTGCGACAGTGCGTGTGGATGGTGAAGCAATCGGTCATGTGATGACCGGGGAATATGGTTCGCGGATGCTGTCCCTGGGCGGTGTTGACCATCTTACCGGCGGCAGCAAAAAAGAAGGTCGGGTGACCTGTGCCGCACTGCTTTCTTTGTGCAATCGTGAAGCGGTAACAATGACGGTAGATGGCGGTGCAGAATTAACCCTTCAGGCCGGGCATGCACCCATAATTAACGGCCATCAAGAAGAACTGATGCGTGTCGGTTGTGGATCTGCGGCTATTGGCATGTTCGCCCGTCAATGGGCCCCGATTGTTGATGATGTGGTGGTCGTGGATGACCACATCACAGGGGTTTTATCCGAACATCAGGCCGGTAAAATGTTGGATGTAAAGCCGACCGGGATTAAGATTAAAGGTCGTCGTTCTACACCGGGGCGGTATTTTCAGGTGGCTGAACCCGGCACTGGCTGGGGTGGCACGGATATTGAAGATCCCCTGACTATCCTAGACAGCTTTAAATCTGATCAGGCCTGGGAAGGGTTGCGCCTGCTTATGGTATCCACAACGGGCGAACAGTGGGCCTATTTTGAACTTGATGCGGAGCTTTTTCCCCAACCGGCGGAGGCGTCGCCAGCGTTGCGCGCTGCTGTAGAACGGGTCGCTGAAAACTGTGAACCGGCTATGGCATCGGTTCTGTTTATGGGTGGTGCTGGGGGGTCGTTGCGGGCGGGTGTCACTGAAAACCCTGTACGTCTTACGCGTTCTGTCAAAGACGCGTTAACCTATGTGTCCTGCGGTGGTGCGCCTGCATATATCTGGCCGGGTGGCGGTATCACTGTGATGGTCGATGTTTTGAATATGCCTGAAAATTCATTTGGTTATGTGCCGACTCCCGCATTGGTCGCCCCTATAGAGTTTACAATGCGTCTGTCAGATTATGAATCTCTAGGTGGCCATATGGATGAGGTCCGACAGCTGAAAGATGTGGTGTCTACGGCGACAGAACACCGCCATCAAGGACAGCATGAAAGCTATCCTTGGCCCACCGATGAACGTCATTTTTCCTGGGAAGCAGCACGTCGTCGGAAGAAGGGGGAAACTGGCAGATGAATGGGCCACAGGTTTCATATCTGCCGGATGGTCGTCTGCATTTGAACCATGGTCCGATTGATCTGGTGATTATGGTGGAAGGCCCCAATGCGGACACAGCTTTCAAGGTGGCAATCAACCGGTTTGAAACACTGCTGCAAGAACTGGTGGATGAACTACCCATGCTGCGCAGTCCCGATTACATGGATCACCTGACGGGCCAGGTTGCCTGCCGCATGCGACAGGCCGTGATCCCTCACCAGCCGGTCTTTATCACGCCTATGGCTGCCGTTGCAGGGGCTGTCGCGGATGAAATACTGTCTGTAATTCAACAGACCGAAGGGGTGTCTCGTGCGGCCGTCAATAATGGCGGGGATATCGCGATATACTTGCCGGACGGGGCTGAGATGACCATCGGTATTTCATCAGATATGGGGGCATTGTGGGGTAAAATTAACCTCTCTGGATGTGACAATATCAGAGGGATCGCCACATCGGGTCGTGGTGGTCGCAGCCTATCCATGGGGATTGCTGACAGTGTTACGGTTCTTGCAGAGAACGCCGCACAGGCTGACGCGGCTGCCACGCTGGTCGCCAATGCCTGTGATCTGCCAGATCATCCGTTGGTCACTCGTGTTTCCGCGTGCAATTTGGATCCAGACAGTGACCTTGATGCCCGCCTTGTCGTGACGCATTGCGCTGAACTGTGCGACCAAGACAAGAACTTGGCGCTTGAGCGGGCATTCCGTTGTGCCAATGATATGATGACCCGTGGCCTAATTGCAGGTGCCGCAGTGTTTCTGCAGGGCAATGCCCGATTCAGTGAAAACCGGGGTGTGACGTTTTTCCAAGAGAAAGGATATCTCTGTGCCTAAAGTTATTATTCGAAAGCAATCCATTGTGGTGGAAGAGATCTTCCACGAAGGTGGCCCCATCGCAACTGTCCCTCTCAAGCGGGCGGCTGCACTTGCTGTGATTAAAAATCCTTTCGCCGGACGTTACGAGGAAGAAATTTCCAGCTTTATGGAGGATCTGAAACCTCTGGGCTTGTCCATGGCCCGTCGTCTGATTGATGCTTTGGGTGGTAATCCATCCTTGGTTGAAGGATACGGAAAAGGGGCGATTTCAGGTGCAGCGGGTGAAGTTGAACATGCAGCTCTTTGGCATGTGCCCGGGGGATATGCCATGCGCGAATCTTTGGGGGATGCACTTGCGATTGTCCCATCTACTAAGAAAGTCGGGGGCACGGGGGCGCGCCTTGATGTCCCGATCACTCATGTGGATGCCTCATATGTACGAAGCCATTTCGACGCGATGGAAATAGGTATGAATGACAGCCCACGCGCCGATGAATTGCTGTTGGTTTTGGTGATGACAACCGGTGCGCGCGTACATGCGCGGGTGGGCGGCCTGGCAAAAGAAGATATTTCTGAAAAGGATGGTTTGCGATGAGATCTGAGATCCGAAAAATTGCCGTATCGGTTGAAGAAACCCATCAGGAGGCCGGGCGTGAGATCTCTCCCGCCACCCGGAAAGCCGTCGCTGTGGCGGTGATCCGAAATCCGTTCGCTGGAGGGTTTACAGAAGATCTGACACCCCTGATGGAGATCGGGGCCGAGCTTGGCGGTCTGCTGGGGGAAAAATGTGTCGAAGCCCTTGGCATCAAACCCGCACAGGCGGAAAGTTATGGCAAAGCTGCTATGGTGGGCGAAGGCGGGGAATTAGAACATGCCGCCGCTATTTTGCACCCCCAACTGGGCGCACCACTGCGTATCGCTGTAGAAAAAGGTGCAGCCCTTGTGCCCAGTTCCAAGAAAATGGGTGGGCCTGGGCAGGCGCTGGACGTTCCGTTGGGCCATAAAGATGCGGCCTACGTGCGTAGTCATTTCGATGGGATCGAAGTGCGCCTGAATGATTCACCTCGCAGTGGTGAAATCTTGGTTGCTGTTGCCGTGACGGACAGCGGCCGCCCATTGCCGCGCGTCGGCGGCCTGACGCATGACGATGCGGAGGGCGTCGATGGATTACGTTAATCCGCGTTTATGCGTCGTTTGACGGGGTTTTCTGCTGTGGGTTGTTGGTGTAATAACATCTGATGCAATCCCGGAGGCGTAATGAGTCAGGCAGAGATGAAAAACGAAGGCTACGATCTTGATGAGCAGATCGGATATATCCTGCGTCTGGTGACCCAACGCCATACGGCGATCTTTCAGGAACATGCACAACGTCTGTTGCCGGGTGGTCTGACGCCGACGCAGTTCTCAGCACTTCTGCGCATTCACTCTGTCGGGACCTGTTCCCAGAACCGACTGGGGCGCATGGCAGCGATGGATGTTGCCACCATTAAGGGCGTGGTGGATCGGCTAAAGCGCAAAGGGTTAGTTGATCTCGCCCCCGATCCGGATGACCGACGACGTACAAAAATCACCCTGTCCGATAGCGGAGAAGCACTGATCCCGCTACTGAAAGAAGCGGGTGCAGCAATTACCGCCGAAACCGTAAAAGAGTTGAGCGCGGATGAAGTCCAGCAGATGAAAGCATTGCTGAAGAAGCTTTTGTAAGATTGGGTCTGCTAACGGCGAAGACGCACGCGGGAAAATCAGGTGGGAATACGTCGCTTTCCGCCCTGTTTGCTACGTTGCCAGGGTACCCATTTCAGCCAGAGACGCTAAAATTGTCAGGGACGGGCAGGGTTCGCGAAATATCATGATGAAAACAGAAATCTCAGTTGCCGGACATTTCGGAGAGTTTCTTCAGGGACGGGTCGGAGATCGGGTGTTACTGGCGTCACTGCCTTGCCCTGATCTGCATGTGCGCCTTATTCTGTCGCAGAATACCCCCCTATCGGTAGAGTTCTCAGGCAATCCTGTCCTGAATGAAGCAGATGTTCTTTCGCTCACGCAATCCGTGGGGAAAACGCCAACTGGACGGCATCGTTTTACACTGAATATGCCAGCGGGCGGTGGGGCTGGGGCTTCAACGGCGGCGCGGGTTGCTGTTTTGCGGTTGCACCGGCCGGACCTGTCACCAGATCAACTGGCTAAAATCTGCCTGCGCAGCGAGGGTGCGGTTGATCCGTTGATGTTTCCGGATGCGGCTCAAATAATATGGGCGTCACGACAGGCAGAAACCGTCGCCACACGCCCGAGGTTACCAAAGGGGCGGGTGATTGGTGGTTTTTACGGGCCGCCCCGGCGCACCGATCCGGCGGATTCCGATTTTGCCGATATCTCGGATCTACTGTCTGCATGGACTGATGCGACAACATTGCAGCAGGTGGCGGAAATTAGCGCTGAATCCGCGCGTAGAAATCGAGCTTTGCGCGGACCGGTGGACGATCCGACCTTTGATCTGGCCAGAGAACTTGGCGCTATTGGTGTTGCCGTCGCGCATACTGGATCCGCTCGAGGCCTGATTTTTGATCCCGCGCAGGATGTGAATTCAAATCGTGTGTTCAATACTCTTCAGGCCGCAGGTTTTGCGGGCTGTATTGATTTCAGGTTCTGATTCTAGCGCGCACATTTCAACAGGGCATCGATGTCTAGGTTCTCTTCTAAGTGGGCTGCGAGTGCGTCAAGCGTGTCATTCACGACAGACGCATAATCCATGCCGCTTTCGACGCCAAATTTGTGCAGATAGGCTTTCCGGAATGTATCGGCTGTGAATAAGCCATGCAGATAGGTGCCCGTGATGCGCCCGCTTTCAGATATAGCCCCTTCTGGAACATTGCCGATTGTTGCAAAAGCATGATCGCGATCCGGGCCTGTGGTTTCGCCGATGTGGATCTCATATCCGGACATCACAGTGCCGGAAGGTTGATGTTTTGCCTCAACACGGGTCAGGGTTTTTTCAGGCGACATGATGGTTTTTACATTCAATAAGCCAAGGCCCTGGCTGCTGCCCGCGGGGCCTTCGATACCATGTGGATCGTCGATTTCAGTGCCAAGCATCTGATATCCACCGCAAATGCCCAGAACATGCCCACCTCGACGGACATGGGCATAAATGTCGGTGTCCCAGCCTTGATCACGCAGGAAAGCCAGATCTTGACGGGTGGACTTTGTACCGGGAATGATCACAAGATCTGTGTCCCCTGGCAGTGCTTCGCCGGCTTTCAGGATGGTCAGGCGAACACCGTCTTCCATGCCGATCGGGTCAAGGTCATCAAAGTTGGCAATCCGTGATAAGCCAAGACAGACGACATGTAATCCCTGGTCATCATCAGTTCCGCGTAGATCCAGCGCGTCCTCTGCTGGTAAAAACCCGGCCTTACCAAACCAAGGTAAAACACCAAAGCCTGGCCATCCTGTCTGATCTTTGATCAGCGCATACCCATCATCAAACAGGCGGGGATCCCCACGAAATTTGTTGATCATAAAGCCCGCGATCTGGGCCTTGTCCACGTCATCCAGTACGGCCTGCGTGCCGATCATTTGGGCAATGACGCCACCCCGGTCAATATCACCGGCTAGGACAACGGGCACATCTGCGGCACAGGCAAAGCCCATGTTTGCGATATCGTTTTTGCGCAGATTGACTTCAGCGGGGGAACCCGCCCCTTCAACAATCACGAGATCACATTCGGATTTCAAACGCTCAAAACTGTCCAGTACTGCCTGCATTAAATCGGGTTTTAAGCGGGCATAGTCACGGGCCTTGCAAGTGGTTAGGTGCTTGCCGTTTACGATCACAGCCGCACCTTGATCGCTTTCTGGTTTCAGTAAAATCGGGTTCATGTCCACATGGGGCAGCACGCCACAGGCCAGCGCTTGCAAGGCTTGGGCACGACCAATTTCACCATTGCCATCCGCAACCACGGCAGCATTATTTGACATGTTTTGTGGTTTGAACGGGCGGACGTTCAGCCCGCGTTTCACCGCAGCCCGGCAAAGGCCTGCGACCAACATGGATTTCCCTACATTGGAACCAGTGCCCTGGATCATCAGTGCCTTTGTCATGCGAAATCCGTCCGTATTGAATTAAAATTCAACGCCTTTTTGTGCTTTGATGCCGGACCGGAAGGGATGTTTAATCTGTCCCATCTCGGTTGCCAGATCCGCAATTTCAAGTAGCGGTTCTTTGGCGTTCCGGCCGGTCAAAACCACATGGGTCATCTCGGGTTTTTCATCGCGTAGGAAGGCGACAACATCTTCAACGTCGATGTAATCGTAGCGCATTGCGATGTTGATTTCATCTAACAGCACCATGGAGATTTCAGGGTCCAAGATCAGTTCTTTCGCCTTGTCCCAAGCGCGCTTGGCTGCAGCAATATCACGTTCCTTGTCCTGGGTTTCCCAGGTAAACCCTTCGCCCATAGTGTGGAATTGGCAGATTTCAGAAAAATTCCCTTCAATCAGCATACGTTCCCCGGTCTGGGTATTGCCTTTGATAAACTGAACAACTGCGCAGGGCATTTCATGGGCAATATGACGGAAAATCATACCAAATCCGGCGGAAGATTTCCCCTTGCCGGGGCCGGTATTGACGATGATCAGGCCTTTTTCACCATCTTTTGTTGCCATGATTTTATCACGTGCGGCTTTCTTTTTTGCCATTTTGGCGGAATGACGTGCGGCTTCTTCTGGGGTGACGTCGGTCATGGTCGGATACGCCTCTCGGATGTCGGTTTCGCAACTTGCTGCGAAGGGGTTTTTCCCGTACATGGGGATTCTGGTTTCTGTAGTAATACAGACGAAGAGGGAATACGACAGGCGCAAGCGACATTTGATTGCGCCCAAGCGAAGCCGCCCCCGCGACCGTGATCGGATCAGGGTAATTTCCACTGGCAATCTTGCCGGGAAGGATCTTATCCGCCGGGCCCAGCCCGAAGCCGTAAGCCGGGAGACCTGCCAGAAGAATGCAACGGCGATCGGGGCGTATCGCAATCTGCAAGGATCTGATCCTTACAGCACAGCCCCTATGCGCCAGAAAGGTCGGGAAAGGGCTTGGATAATGACTGTAAATGCAACGCTTTATGTGTGCACGACATGCCGGGCTGGACTGGAGATCCCTGAGGATGGTGAACGTCCCGGCGAAGCTATGCTTAATGCACTGAATGATATTGGCGCCCCAGACGGGGTTGATATCAAAGGTGTGAAATGCCTGTCCGCCTGCAGCAATGGCGCGGCGATTGCTTTGGCGCAGGATGGCAAGTGGACCTATGTTTATGGCAATCTGAACAAGGAAGAACACTTGCAAGATATTATCGACGGTGCCGCTGCCTATGCCGCAACAGACGATGGCATCATTCCATGGCGTCAGCGTTCCGCGACCTTCAAGAAACACACACTTTCCCGTATTCCAGCCTTAGGATCGAACCATGACTAATCTGCGTAAAATCCCCGTTACCGTGATCACAGGTTTCCTTGGGTCCGGTAAAACGACCCTTGTACATCACCTGATCCGCAATGCGGGCAGCACCCGCCTGGCTGTTGTGGTGAATGAATTTGGCACACTTGGCATTGATGGTGAAATCCTGAAAGGCTGCGCGGACGATAACTGCCCTGCGGAAAACATCGTTGAACTTGCTAATGGTTGCATTTGTTGCACCGTGGCGGATGATTTCATTCCGACCATCGAAGGCTTGATGGCGCTTGACACTCCTCCGGATCATATCCTGATCGAAACCTCTGGTCTGGCCTTGCCAAAGCCGCTGTTGCTGGCATTCAACTGGCCCGCGATCAAATCCAAAATTACCGTTGATGGTGTGATTGCAGTTGCCGACGCCGAAGCTGTTGCAGACGGCCGGTTCGCACCCGATGTTGCAGCAGTGGATGCGCAACGTGAAGCAGATGAAGGCCTGGATCACGAAACACCTTTGTCGGAAGTGTTTGAAGATCAGATTTCTTGTGCGGATCTTGTGTTGCTGTCCAAAGCTGACTTGGCCACGGCTGAACAGATGGCAAAAGCAAAAGAGATCATCGCAGCGGAAACCCCGCGCAAGGTGCCAATGCTGCCTGTTACCGATGGTAAAATTGACCCGAAAGTAATCTTGGGTCTTGAAGCGGGGGCCGAAGATGATTTGGAAGCACGCCCATCCCATCACGATGGCCATCATGATCATGAACATGATGATTTTGAATCCATCATCATCGACATTCCTGAAATTGAATCCCCCGAAGCGATCACAGCACAAATCGAAACTTTGGCACGTGAACAAAATATTCTGCGTGTCAAAGGCTATGCGGCGGTCAAAGGCAAGCCAATGCGTTTACTGGTGCAGGCGGTTTCTGCCCGTGTGCGTACACAGTATGACCAACCATGGGGTGTGAACCCACGCGAAGGTCAGATGGTTGTGATTGCCGAACATGATGACATCAACGAGGCCGCGATCCGCGCGGTATTTGGGGCTTAACACCCGCCGGAGGGCCTGCACATGCACGTCGTATTTCGCGACAGCCAAGGTTTGGAAGATGACACTCCGCAGGATCTGAAACAGGATCCTGCGGAACTTGTCGTGCTGTCATTCTCAGACAGTGATCTTGGCGCATTTAAAGCGGGTTGGCAGCAGGCGAAAGAACAGGGCGCGGAACTGCCATCGTTGCGATTGGCAAATCTGGTGGCGCTGAAACACCCGCTGTCCGTTGACACCTATGTCGAACAGACACTGAGCGGGGCAAAAGCTGTGCTTGTGCGTTTGATTGGTGGGCAGCAATATTGGGCATACGGCATGTCGCAATTGCAGGATTTGGCGCGGCGCCAAGGCATTGCTCTAGCGGTATTGCCGGCTGACGGGCGTGAAGATACGCAGCTTGACGCACTGTCCACTTTGCCCGTCGCAACGTTGCGACGTTTGGGGCGTCTTTGCGACGAAGGTGGTGCCGTCGCTGCGCGCGCTGCCCTGGCCCAGCTTGCCTTGTCCGCTGGTCTTTATGCATCCCCGGTTCCCGGTCGTAAAACCATGCCGCAATTTGGTGTCTACGATCCTGACCATGGCGTGATTGATGTTCCGGAAATCAATGACAAGCCACTGGTATGGGTCAGCTTCTATCGCAGCTATCTGACCTCGGCGGACACGGCCCCGGTGGACGATCTGATCCGGTCATTTCGGGCAAAGGGCTTTGCGGCATACGGGGTGTTCGCGCCTTCCCTGAAGCACCCGGCAGCGACTGAAAACCTGCCTACATTATTACAAGATCATCCGCCAGCGTTGATCATCAATGCGACAGCCTTTTCCGCCCGTCAACAGGATGGCAGCGCGTCGGTTCTGGATGCGCCCGGCGTGCCCGTATTCCAGGTTTCCCTGTCCACCGCTCGCCGCCGTGATTGGCTAGAAGCCGAACGTGGCCTGTCTCCGGCTGACCTTGCGATGCATGTGGTTCTGCCAGAGGTCGACGGACGATTGTTGGCGGGTGTGATCAGCTTTAAAGCGCCAGAGGGACGTGATCCAGACCTGCAATATAGCCGCTTTGTGCATACGACAGATGCGGATCTGTTAGAAGCTGCTGTTGCAACAATCCTCGGGCATTATCGCCTGAAAATCACTGCGAATATGGATAAGAACCTCGCGATTGTCCTTTCAACCTATCCGGGGAAGTCCTGGCAAATGGCCCATGCGGTGGGGCTGGATGCGCTGGCTTCAACACAGGGTGTTTTGCAGGCATTGGCGGATAGCGGCTACAGTGTCGAAAATGAGTTTGCTCCGGATGATCTGCTGGAAGGGGCTTTGTCCTTTCCGCTGAGTGATTATCAGGCAGCCTTGCAGTCGCTACCCACGCCCCTTCAGGAAAAACTGCAGGAGGCCTGGGGTGACCCTGAAACTGATCCTAGCGTGCGCGAAGATGCTTTCCATTTCCAGGCGTTGCAACTTGATCGGGCAACCGTTGCATTGCAGCCGGAACGCGGTGAACGCACGACGCGCGAAGATGATTACCACGACCTGTCTCGTGTGCCGCGTCATGGCTATGTGGCGTTTTATCTCTGGCTTCAGGCGCGTCAGACCGATGCAATTGTGCATATGGGCGCTCATGGCACGTTGGAATGGCTGCCGGGTAAGTCCGTGGCTTTGTCTGGCGATTGCTGGCCGGATGCACTGGTGGGCAATACACCGGTTTTCTATCCGTTCATCGTCAATGATCCGGGCGAAGCTGCGCAGGCCAAACGTCGGATTGGTGGCGTGACACTGGGGCATATGCCCCCGCCAATGGCGCAGTCGGAAACTCCACAGAACCTGATCCGCCTGGAACAGCTTTTGGATGAATATTCTACGGCTGAAGGGCTGGACCCGGCGCGCCGCACCCGTCTGATTGATACTATTGTGGATGAGGCGCATTCTTCTGGTGTGGCGTCTGACCTTGGTCTCGCTGCGGATGCGTCTGCCGCAGAAGCCATGACGCGGATTGACCGTTTTGTCTGTGACATCAAGGAAAGCCAATATGGCGACGGGTTGCATGTTTACGGGGCAGGGGATCACGGCGCGGAAGAAATCGCAGGTCTGATCAAAGGCCTCTCTGGTGTTCGCATTGATGCAGGCCCTTCAGGTTCACCCTATCGTGGCCGTCAGGATATTCGCCCAACCGGGCGTAATTTGTTCACGACCGATCCGCGTTCTGTGCCCACCCGTGCCGGACATGCGCAGGGCGTAAAAATGGCGGAAGAGCTTGTACGTCGCCATTTGCAAGAAGAAGGCGATTATCCCCGTGGGCTGGTCGTGGATCTTTGGGGGTCCGCCACCATGCGCACCGCCGGTGAAGAATTTGCCATGGCTTTGCATCTTGCGGGTATTTCGCCGCAATGGGATGAGGGTTCTGAACGTGTTTCTGGCTTTGTGATCGAACCTTTGGCGATGTTAGGGCGTCCGCGGATCGATGTGACTTTGCGGGTGTCTGGCCTGTTTCGTGACATCTTTCCTGGCCTTGCAGGGATGTTTGAGCAGGCTGTGAAGGCCTTGGCGGCACGCGATGAAGCGGCCGATTTCAACCCATATCTTGCTGCCGAAAACGAAACCACGCCGCGCGTTTTTGGCCCGAAGCCTGGGTCATATGGCTTGGAAATGGGGCAATATCTGGATGATTACACCGATGAGGCCCGTCAGATGGCGGGCGAAGCTTGGCTAAAGGCGTCGGAATGGGCGATTGCGCAGGATGGCTCTGTCACGCAAAACCGTGCCGCGCTAGAAGCGCAATTGAACAATGTGGATGCTTTCGTGCATGTGCAGGATTTGGCGGAAACCGATGTTCTTCTGGCCCCTGATTATGTTGGGCATGAAGCCGGTGTTTATGCCGCGTTGAAATCGCTGGGTAAGGATGCCCCCGCACTTTATCATCTCGATAGTACCCGTATGGATGATCCGCGCGCACGCACTTTGACTGAAGAAATTGCGCGTGTTGTGCGTGCCCGCGCCGCCAACCCGAACTGGGCGGATGGTATGATGCGGCATGGTTTTCGGGGCGGGGCGGAAATTGCGGCAACTCTGGATCAGATGGCTGCGTTTCAGCACCTGTCAGACACGGTGCCAGGCCATCTGTTCGATCAATACTTTGATGCGACGCTGGGCCGGGAAGAGGTGCTGGCATTTCTACAGGAACATAACCCCGAAGCATTCCAGGCGATGAAAGATCGTTTCAATGCTTTGCTGGAAGCAGGTCTGTGGAAATCCCGCCGTAACTCGATTTATGCGGATCTGGAGGCTTTATCATGAGCGCAACTGATCCTATCATTCAGGGCTGGTGCCCGGGGGCTTTGCGCCCGATGATGTCTGGCGACGGATTGGTCGTGCGCGTGCGTGCTGTTGTCGGTCAGCTGAACGCCGATCAAATGGCGAAAATTGCAGGTCTGTCTGATCAATATGGCAATGGTATTCTGGATGTAACACAGCGGGCAAACCTGCAGATCCGTGGTGTTGATGCAAAAAATCATCCGACGTTAATTGACGCTTTGCGCACCCTTGGGGTGATCGATGCGGATATCGCCATCGAAACCAAACGCAATATTGTAATTACGCCTTTTGGTGGCGATGCTCCGCGTGATCTAGCACGTGATTTGACCGAAGCCTTGCCACGTTTTCCTGAACTGCCCGGCAAATTTGGCTTTGCGATTGATATCGGGCCAGATGCTGTCCTGGGCGATGTTTCTGCTGATATCCGGGTTGAATCGAACACAGCAGGTCAGATGATATTGCGCGCTGATGGTTGTGACACGGCCGCGCTGACATCTCGTGATACTGTGATTGACGATATGATCCTGCTGGCCGAATGGTTTGCCGATCATGGCATCACAGACGGGCGTGGCCGGATGCGCAAGCTTTTGAAGCGCCAGCCAGATATTCTGCCAGAACAGTTCCGTGGGACAGAAACGCCACGTGTACAAATAACGCCCCCCAAGGCGGGTCCCATAGACGACGGCACATTGATTGCTTGTGCTTATGGTCAGATCACAGCAAGTGATCTGCGCCTTCTGTCTGTATCACTGACCGGCATCACGATGACGCCTTGGCGTGCATTTTTTGTGCCTGGTCAGAACCTGACTTTGCCGGTTTCTTGTGAGGGGTTGATCATCGATCCGAATGATCCCCGTCTGCGTATTGCGGCCTGTCCGGGTGCACCGAAATGCCCTCAGGCGTTGGGTGAAACCCGTGCGCTGGCAGACCGGCTTGCGCAACATATCCCGATTGGAAAACATCTGCACATCACGGGATGTGCCAAAGCTTGTGCTGCGTCCGGACAGTATGATGCGACATTGATTGCCACAGATGCGGGGTTCGACCTGCATCACTTTTCTGACACAAGCCCATCGGCAAGGGGCCTGCGCCCCACAGCCCTTGCCACTGATCCGACATTGATCTTCGAAGGACACCCCAAATGACCGAGTTCCACACCTATGAAACCAACGGCCAGGCCATCTATGATGAAAGCTTTGCCACAATTCGCCGGGAAGCAAACCTAACCCGTTTTACCAAAGACGAAGAAGTGGTTGCCGTGCGGATGATCCACGCTGCGGGCATGGTCGGCCTGGAAGAACATGTTGTTTTCTCAGACGGAATGGCAAAGGCCGCGCGCGCTGCACTTGCCAATGGCGCGCCAATTCTTTGCGATGCTTACATGGTATCTGAAGGGATCACCCGCCCGCGTCTTGCTGCCAACAATGAGGTCATCTGCACCCTTCGTGATGAACGTGTGCCGGGCATGGCGAAAGAAATGGGCAACACCCGTTCGGCTGCCGCGCTTGAGTTGTGGCGCGACAAACTGGAAGGTTCTGTTGTCGCGATTGGCAACGCGCCGACCGCCTTGTTTCATCTGCTGAATATGCTGAAAGACCCGACTTGCCCACGCCCAGCTGCGATCATCGGTTGCCCGGTTGGCTTTGTTGGCGCCATGGAAAGCAAAGATGCGTTGATGCAAGATTTGCCCGTGCCCTCCATGATTGTCAAAGGCCGCTTGGGCGGTTCTGCGATCACGGTTGCCGCCGTTAATGCCCTTGCCAGCTGGAAAGAATAAACCATGGGTAAACTGATTTGTGCAGGCCTTGGGCCAGGTGATCCGGATTTGATGAGCGTCAAAGCCCATCGCGCCGTGACCACTGCCAAACACATCGCATTCTTTCGCAAGAAAAACCGTCATGGCATGGCTCGTCGGATCGTCGATGGATTGCTGCGTGAAGATGCGGTGGAATACGCGATGGAATACCCGGTTACTACGGAAATTCCTCTGTCTGATCCTGGCTATAACGCGAGCCTGGCCCCGTTTTATGACGACTGGGCAGAACGCCTATTGGCCCTGTCAAAAGAACAGCCAAACGAAGATATCGTTGTGCTTTGCGAAGGGGATCCGTTCTTTTATGGCTCTTTCATGCATCTCTATACCCGCCTGCGTGATCGCATGGAAATTGACGTGATCCCGGCCATCACTGGCATGTCCGGCTGTTGGAACCAGACAGGCGAGCCGATCACCTGGGGCGATGATGTGATGACGGTTCTGATGGGCACCCTGACTGAGGATGACCTGACGCAACGCATGGAATGTTCAGATGCGATTGTTGTGATGAAGACCGGTCAGAACATTCCCAAGATCCGTCGCGCCCTGCAACGTGCAGGTAAATATGAGGACGCCTGGATCGTGAAACGTGGCACCATGCCTGATCAGGAAATCCACAAACTTTGCGAATTGGATTGCGATGAGAACCCATATTTTGCGATTATTCTCGTGCATGGACAGGGGCGCAGACCATGAATAAAGGCAGTGTCATCATTGTGGGCCTTGGGCCTGGGAATGAAAACCTAATTACCCCCGAAGCGCAGACTGCGATTGATCAGGCCACCGATGTGGTGGGCTATATTCCCTATGTGAAACGCATTGCGCCACGCGATGGGTTGACGTTGCATGCCTCTGACAATCGCGTCGAAATTGACCGATCCATTCACGCGCTTGAAATGGCGGTCGAGGGCAAGCAGGTTGTTGTGGTGTCTTCCGGTGATCCGGGTGTTTTCGCCATGGCATCGGCGGTTTTTGAGGCGCTTGAAGAGGGGATCAAGGATCATCCGGAATGGGCGTCTCTTGATATTCAAGTTGTGCCTGGAATTACTGCGATGTTGGCAGCTTCTGCGGCTTGTGGCGCGCCTCTGGGGCATGACTTTTGCGCGATCAATCTGTCGGACAATCTGAAACCTTTTGCCCTGGTGGAACACCGTTTGCGTCACGCGGCGCGCGGCGATTTCGCAATGGGCTTTTACAATCCGCGATCCAAATCCCGCCCTACGCAATTTGGCCAGGTTCTTGACATTCTACGCGAGGAACTGACTCCTGACCATCTCATCATTTTTGCCCGCGCGGTGTCGACGGATGAGCAGGTGATCAACATTCAACGTCTTGGGGACGCAACGCCGGATATGGCGGATATGCGCACGGTGGTTCTGGTCGGAAATTCTGGAACCCATGTGATTGAAGGCACGGTGATTGTGAACACGCCGCGATCTCAGAAAGACTGGGCTGCATCCTGATGAAGCCAGGCCAGAACATCCTGTTGCGATTGCATAATCTGGCGCCCCATAAGGGGTGGGCGGTCCATCACGATCACCCGAAGGCCCAGATCTCGTGCGGCGTCCAGCTTGGCACGTGCGCCGATGCCACCCGCATTTTTGGTGACGATCACATCAATATGGTGGCGTTTCAAAAGCGCCAGATCTCCGGCCAGATCAAACGGTCCTGCTGCGATTTCGACGGTGTGGCTGGGCAGGGGAATGATGCTTTCGGGCGGGTCGACCAGGCGCAAAAGGTAATGGTGTTGCGGCGCAGTGGCGAACAGATCAATGTTCTGTTTTCCAATAGCCAGAAACACCCGTTGCGCGGTTTCGCCAAGGGCTTTCAGAACGCCAGGATAATCTGCAACATGTTGCCAGTTATCGCCGGTCTTAGCTGCCCATGGCGCGCGCTCAAAACTGATCAGGGGCGTTCTGGTTTGCGCCACAGCCAGCAGTGCATTCTGCGACATTTGCGCGGCGAATGGATGGGTTGCATCCACAATATGCGTGATTTTTTCAGCATGGATGTATGCGACAAGACCAGCCACGCCACCAAAGCCCCCCACGCGGGTTGGCAGGGGTTGACTGCGCGGCGCATTGGTGCGCCCGGCGTAGGAAAATATAGCATTTGTTCCACAATCTGCCAGATGGCGCGCAAGGTGCGAAGCCTCTGTTGTACCGCCCAAGATAAGGATTTTCTGCATGTCTGACTTTGGCAAAACCACACCCTGGCTGACGATTATTGGTTGCGGCGAAGATGGCCCCGCTGGCCTGACAGATGCAAGCCGAAAAGCGATTGCAGATGCAAAACATATCATCGGGGCACCCCGTCATCTTGAGGTTCTTGATCTGTTGGGGGATCCGTTCCCAGTACCGTTTTCCATTGCCCCCGTGATTGCAAAGCGGGGCGAGGCAACTGTCATGCTGACTTCGGGTGATCCGTTCTGGTTTGGGGCCGGTGGTTCGATTGCCGCGCAGCTTGATCCATCGGAATACATCTGTCATTCCGCCCCTTCCGTCTTTTCCATGATCGCCGCGCGTATGGGGTGGCGGCTTGAAGAAACGCTCTGCATGGGGCTGCATGCAAAATCCTTTTCCCGCTTGCTGCCCTTGGCGTCAGATGGGGTACAGATCATTGCAACTCTGCGCGATGGGGCGGCTATTTCTGACCTTGGTGCATATCTGACAGAAAGCGGTTTTCGGGACAGTGTTGTTACTTGTTTTCAATCTCTTGGGGGCTATCAGGAACAGTGCATCAAACGGAAGGCAAGTGAGCTATCTCAGGTCGATTTGCATCACCCTGTGGCTGTGGCGATTGACTGTATCGGGCGTGGGATCAGCCGGGCGTCTGGCCTTGCTGATGAATTATTCGCAACGGATGGGCAGATTACGAAACGTCCGGTGCGTGCCCTAACACTGTCCGCCTTGGCCCCATGTCCGAACGAGATATTCTGGGATATTGGTGCCGGGTCTGGTTCCATCACGGTTGAAATGCTTCTGGCGGCACCTGGAAGCCGTGGTTTCGCGCTGGAAACCCGCGCAGATCGCATCGAAAACATCCGTAAAAATGCGGATCACTTTGGCATTGGTCACCGAGTTGAGGTGATTAACGCCCATGCGCCTGCGGGGCTGGATGATCTGCCCGCGCCGGATGCGATTTTCATTGGTGGCGGGTTGAATGCGGAGTTGTTTGATGCTCTTTGGGCGAAGATGCCTGATGGTGCGCGCCTTGTGGCCAATACGGTGACGCTTGAAAGCGAAGCCTTGATCACGCAATTGGCAGGAAAATTGGGTGGTGAGTTGATGCGTTTTGATTTTGCGCAAGCCGCACCTTTGGGCCGTATGCGTGGCTGGCAAGCGGCGCGTCCTGTTGTGCAGTGGAGGGTCGTGAAATGAGCGACCAGATCACCATTCTTGGCATGGGCTTTAAATCCGATGCGACTTACAGCGCGCTGGAAACTGCGGCGCGCGGCCTTTGCGATGTTAACGGGGTTTCACCCGATGTGATTGTCACACTGGTGGCCAAGGCCAAATACCCACCCTTCATGCGTCTGGCAGAAAATTTAGACGCCCGTATTCGTACTGTCACCCCTGATGATATTCGCGGCATCACGACCCCAACCCAATCGGCGCGCATTCAGGCGCTGTTTGGAACGGGTTCCGTCGCAGAAGCTGTCGCATTGGCGGCATTTGAAGACGCAACGCTGCATGCGGAACGACAGCTTTCCACCGACAACGCCACACAATCCACGGCCACCGCCGCGTTGGCTCTGGCCCCACGAGAGAAAAATACATGACCGTTCACTTTATTGGCGCAGGCCCTGGTGCCGCTGATCTGCTGACCCTACGGGGGCGTGATATTCTGGCGTCTTGTCAGACCTGCCTTTATGCGGGATCGCTGATCCCGGATGAAATTCTTAGCCATTGCCCCGAAGGCGTGGAACTGATCAACACTGCCCCAATTGATCTGGATAAGATCATCGAGCATATCAAAGAGGCCCATGCGAAAGGCCATGATGTGGCGCGTCTGCATTCGGGCGATCTGTCCGTCTGGTCTGCCATGGGGGAACAGCTGCGCCGCCTGAAAGCCGAAAATATCCCGTTCAGCGTGACGCCGGGCGTGCCATCTTTCACGGCTGCTGCTGCCGCGCTTGGTGCCGAACTGACGCTGCCGGAACTGGTGCAATCGGTTGTGCTGACGCGAACGTCTGGTCGTGCGACCTCTATGCCAGAAAGCGAAGCGCTTGAAAACTTCGGTCGTACCGGCGCAACCCTGTGTATTCACTTGTCGATTCATGTTCTGGATCAGGTGGTACGCGAACTGACGCCGCATTATGGTGCGGATTGCCCGGTCGCCGTTGTTTGGCGCGCCAGCTGGCCGGATCAGAAAATCATCCAAGGCACGCTTGAAACAATCGAAGGTCTGATGCCCGCCGAGGTCACACGCACCGCCCTGATCATGGTTGGTCGTTCCCTTGGGGCGGATGACTTCACCGAAAGTCGCCTTTATGCTGATGATTATGACCGCCGTTTCCGCCCCCGTGGCACTGAACCCCGTTTCCCTGAGACAAAGGACTAAACCATGTTGCCCAAAGGCCTTCTGATCTCTGCCCCTGCGTCGGGCACTGGAAAAACCACCCTGACCCTTGGTCTGCTTTATGCGCTGCGTCAGCAAGGCGTGAAAGTGCAGCCCTATAAATGTGGGCCGGATTACATTGATCCGGCGTTTCATACCGCCGCCACAGGTTTACCAAGCTTTAACCTTGATAGTTGGTCGATGCCGGATGCGATGTTGAACCATCATGTGACGCGCGGTGAAGGCGCTGATCTGATGATCGCCGAAGGGTCTATGGGCTTGTATGATGGCGTTGCCACGGATGGTGCATCTGGCAACGGGGCCAGTGCCGATATTGCGGCGCGTAATGGTTGGCCTGTTGTGCTGGTCATTAATGTGTCCGGTCAGGCGCAATCTGCTGCCGCCACCGCCATGGGGTTCCGCGCCATGCGCCCGGATATGCCCTTTGCGGGTGTCATCCTGAATCAGGTCGCAAGCCCACGTCATGAACGTCTGATCCGTGTTGGCATGGAAGCCGCCGGGATCAAAGTGTTCGGTGCTTTGCCACGCAAAGGTGCGGTTGAATTGCCCGAACGCCATCTTGGCCTTGTGCAGGCCGAAGAACAGGAAACCCTGCATAAGATCCTCGAAGATTTGGCTGTGTTTATCCGGGAACATATTGATCTCGAATCTCTGCAGGCGGCGGCTGGCGAAACCACATTGCCTGAAGGCGGCACACATGTGATCAAGCCCCCCGCGCAGCATATCGCGCTGGCCCGGGACGAAGCGTTTTCCTTTGTTTACCCGCATCTTTTGGATGGCTGGCGCCAGCAGGGCGCGCAGGTTTCCCTGTTTTCACCCCTGAAAAATGAAGGCCCCGCGATGGATGCGGATTTGGCCTGGTTGCCTGGTGGGTATCCGGAACTGCATGCAGGAAAACTTGCCGGCGCTGCGAATTTCAAGACGCAGATGCGTGCTTTTGCGGAAACAAAACCTGTGCACGGCGAATGCGGTGGCTATATGGCAATGGGTGCGCAACTGATTGATAAAGAAGGCACCTCGCACGAAATGTTGGGCCTGTTGGGTCTTGTCACATCGTATGAGAAACGCAAAATGCATCTTGGCTATCGCCGTGCGACGTTGCAATTGGCCACAGGCGCTTTTGAGGCAGGGCGAGAATTGGCTGGGCATGAATTCCACTATTCCACCATCCTTGATCAGCCCGACGCGCCACTGGCTGTTGTCAAAGACGCAACCGGTGCCGAAGTGCCTGAAACCGGGTCCAAACGCGGGCTGGCCACGGGCACATTCTTCCACTTGATTTCGGAGGTCTCATAATGGGTTTCGTCAGTTTTGTTTCCTCTGGACCGGGTGATCCCGAGCTTCTGACAGTGCGTGCCGTCAAGCGGCTGCAGGATGCGGACGTTGTGTTGTATGATGATCTGTCTTCGGGGCCGATCCTTGAACATGTGAAGACAGACGCTGACCTGATTTCCGTCGGAAAACGGGCTGGGCGGGCATCCCCCCGTCAGGATCATATCAGTCGCCTTTTGGTGGATTATGCCCGGACCGGTCAGAAAGTCGTGCGCTTGAAATCCGGTGACAGCGGCATGTTTGGCCGTCTCGAAGAAGAAATCGTTGCCCTCACTGCCGAAGGGTTCGACTACGAAGTTGTTCCGGGTGTGACGTCGGCAATGGCTGCGGCGGCTGCGGCGAAAATTCCGATGACTCGGCGCGAAAAATCACGTCGCGTGCAGTTTGTCACGGGGCATGCCCTGACAGGTGAGTTGCCGGAAGACATCAACCTGGTTGCCCTTGCCGATCCGGATGCGACCACTGCGATCTTTATGGGGAAACGCACGTTTCCCGGACTTGCTGAAAAGCTGATCGACGCAGGAATGCCCGGTGACACCCCCGCGCTTCTGGCCGAAAATGTATCTCATCCCAATCAAAACCTGATCCGGTCCAATGTCGCGGCACTTGCGAAAGAACTGTCTGACAGCAAAGTCGACGGACCGGCGATAATCTTGATCGGGCCACTTTATGGGGCTGATCTATGATCACTTTGCATCTGATTGGCATTGGCACGGGCAACCCGGATCACTTGACGCTGCAGGCGATCAAGGCGCTGAATGCTGCGGATCTGATCCTGATCCCGCATAAGGGGGATGACAAAGCAGATCTTGCACAATTGCGTCAGAGCATCTGCAAGGATGTGCTGACCCATAGTGTTGAGATCGCGGAATTTGCTTTGCCGGTGCGTGATCCTGCGATCACAGACTATATTGAACGTGTGAACCACTGGCATGATGCGATTGCGGATTGCTGGCTGGCGGAAATTACGGCCCGAACAGATGCCCGTGATATCGCGCTTTTGGTTTGGGGGGACCCTTCGCTTTACGACAGTACTTTGCGCATTGCCGACCGGGTTTCAAAGCGGGTCGAAATCCAGCTGAATGTGGTGCCGGGCATTACATCGATGCAAGGTCTAACGGCGGCGCATCAGATCCCGTTGAATGCTTTGGGGGGCGCTTTTCAGGTCACCACAGGTCGACAACTGCGCGATCATGGCTGGCCTTCAGGGGCAGATCGGCTGGTGATCATGCTGGACGGAGACTGTGCCTTTCAGACGCTTGATCCCACGGGCATTCATATCTGGTGGGGCGGTTTTGTTGGCATGCCCAACGAAGTTACGATTTCCGGTCAACTGACTGACGTATCACAGAAAATCATCGAAACACGGCAACGCGCCAAAGACGACCACGGTTGGATCATGGATATTTATATCCTTGAGCGTGGATGAGGGAGAAGAGACCATGCTGGAAGTATCTGCAGAATTCGCCACTGAAATTCAGACCGCGATTGACATGAAAACCAAACCGCCGGGATCCCTTGGCCGGATCGAAGAACTTGCGGCGCAAATCGCGGCATTGAAGGGGACACTCGCCCCCAAGCTGGACACATGTCACCACGTCATTTTTGCGGCGGACCATGGTATTGCGAATGAAGGTGTTTCCGCGTTTCCTCAGGCCGTAACCCAGCAGATGGTGTTGAATTTCTTAGGCAATGGTGCCGCTGCGAACGTCTTTGCCAACCGGTTGGATGTCCCCGTGACTGTCGTTGACGCAGGCGTTGCTGGTGATCCGATTGACGCGCCGGATCTTGTTTCCAGACGCATGGGCGCTGGCACTGACAGCTATCTTTCTGGCCCTGCCATGGCAGCGGATACTATGGTGAAAACCATGCGAGCGGGCGCAGATATCGCCGCGGAATGTGGTGCAGATGCCATGAGCTTTGGGGAGATGGGTATCGGCAACACCGCCACTGCGACCATGTTGATTCACAAGTTGACCGGTCTTGATCTGGCAACCTTGACAGGGCGTGGGACTGGCCTTGATGATGATGGCGTGGCCCGCAAATTGGCGATCCTTGAAAAGGCCGCTGCGCGTACGTCGAATCTGACCACGGATGAAGTTCTGGCACAATACGGTGGCTTTGAAATTCTGATGATGGCGGGTGCTATGATCAAAGCGGCTGAAATGCGAAAAGTTGTTCTTGTGGACGGGTTTATCGCAACCTCTGCCGCGCTGGTTGCCCTCACGAATGCCCCCCATATCCGTCCAGCAATGGTATTTGCACATCTGTCTGAAGAAGCCGGGCATATTGCGACTTTGACACATCTGGATGCTAAACCCGTATTGAATCTGGGCCTGCGTCTGGGGGAAGGCACCGGTGCGCTTTTGGTCTGGCCGCTGGTACGTGCCGCCGCAGATATGCTGAACAATATGGCGACCTTTGCAGACGCTGGCATCAGTGGGAAAGACGCCTGATATGGCCCTGCGGGAGGAGATCGAAACCCTACGCCTTGCAGTGCAGTTTATGACGCGTCTGCCAGTGCCCGCAGGTGCCCCATACGATCCCGCCCGCATGGCGCGTTCCATCCGATATTATCCGCTGACCGGCCTGTTGGTTGGTGGGATTGCTGCACTAACTCTCTGGATTGCATCTGCTTTTTGGGCCGGATCAATTGCCGTTGTCTTGGCTCTGATCATTGCGACCTTGATCACAGGTGCGCTGCATGAAGACGGGTTCGCAGATATGGTGGATGGGTTCTGGGGGGGGCATACGACTGAACGCCGACTTGAAATCATGCGAGACAGCCGTCTGGGAAGTTACGGCGCGCTGGCCTTGATTTTTCTGGTGTTGATGAACGTGGTTGCGCTGATGTCTATGCCGGTTTCACAAGCCGCTGTTTCCCTTTTTACGGCGCATATGTTGTCACGCACAGCCGTGGTTTTTGCTATGGATCGCGGCGAATACGTGCGCCGTACAGGGGCGGGCCAGGACGTGCAGAAACGGCTTGGTCAGGACGGATTTTATGTCGTGGCGTTGACCGTTGCGATTGGTCTTTTGCCTGCAATTGTCAGTTTTGGCCTGTGGATCAGCCTTGGGGCGTTTGTCGTTTCCCTTGCTTGTGGGCTGGGGCTGTTGCGCTTTTCGAACCAGAAAATCGGGGGATATACAGGCGATGTTCTGGGGGCGATACAGCAATTCTCCTGCCTTGCTGCGATCTTGATTTTCTGCCTGTAACGCATCTGTCAGAAAGCGCCCCTTGCATTGCACGGGTGAGCGCTTAGAAATGACCCTAGACATCATCCAGGGGCCAAAAATGCTTGCAGTTCTATCACCCGCCAAAAGCCTTGATTTCACACCGGCACCACAGGGCACAATCGAAAGCATGCCCGAATTTCAGGCGGACGCAAACACGCTTGTACAACTGGCACAGAAATTGTCCGTGGAAGATCTGCGTAATCTTATGAAGATCAGTGAAGATCTGGCCCAACTGAATGTGAACCGTTTCAAATCATTTGAGAAATCTTCTACAGACGCAAATTCGAAACAGGCTGCTTTGGCTTTCACTGGTGATACCTATCAGGGGTTCCGGGCCTGGGATTTTGATGCGGATCAACTTGCCTATGCCCAGGATCATGTGCGTATTCTGTCGGGTCTGTACGGGGCTTTGCGCCCGATGGATCGCATTCAGCCTTATCGTTTGGAAATGGGGCGGGGCCTTGTGAACAGCCAGGGCAAAACCCTGTATGCCTATTGGGGCCAACGGTTGGGCAATGCGCTTGATCAGGCTGCGGATGGTGGTGCCGTGATTAATCTGGCCTCTCATGAATATTTCCGTGCCGCCAGTGCCAAAACCATGAATTCACGTGTGATCACACCAGAGTTCAAAGAAGAAAAAGGCAATGAACTAAAGATGGTTGGCTTCTACGCCAAACGCGCACGTGGGGCCATGGCACGCTATCTGGTAGAACATCGCGTGGACCGCCCGGAAGGGCTGAAAGAGTTTGATACCGACGGATATGGTTTCCGCGCCGATCTGTCATCAGATGACAAATGGGTGTTTTCACGGGCACAATCAGCCTGATGATCTCTGAGCCGGATCAGTTTTTACGCGCGTGTTTTGATGTTGCTGTTGCGGCTGCTGATCCTCTGAAAACCATTCCTAGGGCCCTGCCAGATCGTCCGAAGGGGCGCGTAATAGTGATTGGTGCAGGCAAAGCTTCGGCCCGTATGGCAGAGGCGGTGGAACAACAATGGGGCCCATGTGAAGGGTTGGTAATTACACGATACGGATACGCCCGCCCAACACAAAAGATAGAAATCGTCGAAGCGGCCCATCCCGTTCCTGATCTGTCGGCCTTTGATGCCACATCCAGAATGCTGGGCCTGGTTCAGGATCTTGATGAAAATGATCTTGTGTTATGCCTGATATCTGGCGGTGGTTCTTCTTTATTCTGTGCACCTGCACATGGGATGAATTTGCCTGATATGCAGGCTGTACATCGCGCGTTGCTGCAAAGCGGGACCCCGATTGGCGAGATGAACATTATCCGTAAACATCTATCGCGTATCAAAGGCGGACAGCTTGCCGCGGCGACATATCCAGCAAAGCTGTTGTGCCTCATGATTTCGGACGTGCCTGGGGATGATCCGGGTGACATTGCCTCTGGTCCTACTGTGGCTGAAACATCCCGTGCTGAGGATGCTCTGAACATTATAAAACGTCGCAATATCACGATGCCTGATGCGGCTATGAATGTGCTGAAGCGTGGATCAAGTGTTGTAAAACCAGATGATGAGCAGCTGAAGAACGTGGAAAATATAGTTATCTCTGCCCCTTCGCAATCGCTTATGGCTGCCTCTGATTTTGCGAAGTCGCTGGGTGTTGAGGTGCAGATCCTTGGCGACGCTATTGAAGGTGAAGCCCGGGATGAAGCACGGCGACAGGTGGAAATTGTGCTTCAGCATCAGAAAATACGCGGAACTGGGGTTCAGCCATTGTTACTGTTGTCTGGAGGAGAATGCACTGTTTCAGGCTGGGAAGGTGGTGTCGGTGGCCCTAACGCTGAATTCGCGCTAGCCGCAGCAATTGCCCTGAATGGTCAGAAGGGCATTCACCTGTTGGCGTGTGATACAGATGGCGTCGATGGTGCCGCCGAGATCGCCGGGGCAGTCGTATATCCTGATACGTTGTTGCAAACAAATATGGATGCGAAAGACGCCTTGAAACGCAATGACAGCCATAGCTTTTTTGAGGCCGCGGGGGGCCAGGTTGTAACCGGCCCGACGCTGACAAATGTGAATGATTTCAGAGCGATCCTGATTGGATGAAAGCTGACCGGTTTGGAACCGGCCAGCTGGATTTATGTCGTGGGTTCTGGCGCTGTTTCTGTGACTGTATCGTTCACCTCAGCAATGATTGCATCCATCAATTCAGCATCGATTTCCAGATCATTCATAAGCATGCCGACGAACTTTTGCTCATCCGCAGCAAAGTTTCCATCAGAAATTGCAATCAGATAGACAGACTTGAGGACAACCCGACGTTGATCGGTGGTCAGTCCAGCACCAAAACGAACGAAGTCACCTTCGACAAGGTTGGTTTCTGCAAGATCAACAATCGTTCTGACCAGGCTATCATCAAACTCATCTTCGGTCAGATCGCGGGCTATCTTTGCAATAGCGGCAACTTCTGTATCATCCACATGGCCGTCTGCACGTGCCATATGGGCCATTGCATCGATCACCATTTGGGTTGGTCTGGCAATGCCACCCATTGCTTCCATCCGGGCTTTTTCACGTCGGGATTTGACGATGCCTCCGTAAACGACAAACAGGATCACCAAGCCAAGCAGGATGCTGCCCGCGAACCCGGTCAAAATTTCACCAATGCTTAATTTTGGCTGCACTGGTAAATCTGGACTAATCAGACCTGCAGTTTGTGCTTCCATAAACTCGGCAGAACTAAATCCGTAGAAATAATCACTGTTACAGCCCTGATCTGACAAGCCGTATTCATTTACGTGGCGAAAAAAACCGATCCAGAAAAGATGGTATTTGGTCGTGTAACGGCAGAGCGCAAATGTACCACCATTATCGGACGGGATACGTGTCTGTTCGACAAAGTGAAGACTGTCCTGACTGCCATAAAGGATCAGTCCGCGGGCTTCTGCATTGGATGTGGGAAGAAATTGCAGCAGAGCCGCAAGTGATAGTGCGAGAATAAAACGCATGTCGATAACCTGTAACTGTTTAAAAACCGGACGATATCCGGGCAGTCACCTAGTTAGCGCGGTTTGAAGCCCGGGGGAAGATTGTTTTCCTCCCCCGGGTTGTTTTATGCGTGGATCGCGCCGTCACCACAGGCCAGTGCGGCTTCGCGCACGGCCTCGGAACAGGTTGGGTGGGCGTGGCAGGTCAGGGCGATGTCTTCGGCGGATGCGCCGAATTCCATGGCAACGCAGATCTCGTGGATCATTTCACCGGCTTGTGGGCCAAGGATGTGACCGCCAAGGATGCGATCTGTTTGTGCATCGACCAGCAATTTCACGAAACCATCGCCTGCGAACATGGCTTTTGCGCGGCCATTGCCCATGAAGGAAAACTTGCCAACCTTATAGGCACGACCTTCCTCTTTCAGCTGTTCTTCGGTCTTGCCAACGGTCGCGACCTCAGGTGCTGTGTAAACCACACCGGGGATAACCCCATAATTTACATGACCTTTTTTGCCAGCGATGACTTCGGCGACGGCCATGCCTTCGTCTTCGGCTTTATGGGCCAGCATCGGGCCTTCGATCGCATCACCAATGGCGTAGATGCCGGGCACATTGGTTGCCCAATGGTCGTTTGTGGCAACCTGGCCGCGCGGGGTCAGGGCAACGCCAAGCGCATCCAGGCCAAGACCATCGGTGAAGGGTTTGCGGCCGGTTGCGACCAGAACGACGTCGGCCTCAACCATGTCTTCCTTGTCGTTTTTCTTTAGTTTGTAATGCACTTTGGCTTTTGTTTTGTTGGTCTCAACGGATTGAACCGCAGCGCCCATCACGAACTTAAGCCCTTGTTTTTTCAGGGTGCGTGCGAATGTTTTGGACACATCCAGATCCATGCCAGGGCAGACGTTATCCATGAATTCAACCACGGTGACTTCCGTGCCAAGACGGGCATAAACCGACCCCATCTCAAGACCAATCACACCAGCGCCGATGACGACCATTTTCTTAGGGATTTTGCCAAGTTCCAAAGCACCGGTAGAGGTCACAACGATCTTTTCGTCGATCTCGATCCCAGGCAGGGAAGCGGCTTCTGACCCGGTCGCAACAACGATATTTTTCGCGTCATGTACTTCGTCACCGACTTTGACTTTGCCTGCTTCAGGGATAGAACCCCAGCCTTTCAGCCAATCTACCTTGTTCTTTTTAAATAAGAATTCGATGCCTTTGGTGTTTTGCCCAATGACGTCATCTTTATAGGACAGCATCTGTTTCCAGTCGATGGATGGGGATTTGCCCATCAGGCCCATTTTGGTGAAATTATGGGTGGCCTCGTGATAGGAATGGGAGGCATGCAGCAAGGCTTTGGACGGGATACAACCCACGTTCAAACAGGTGCCACCAAGGGTGTCGCGGCCTTCTACACAAGCGGTTTTAAGGCCAAGTTGTGCGCAGCGAATTGCGGAAACATAGCCGCCTGGGCCGCCGCCGATAATGATTACGTCATATGATGCCATTGGTACTCTCCTGAGGGCGGAAATGGGGATGCACATAGTATGCACAAGTTATGCATATACTATGCATATGCTGTATGTATGGGAAGAGAGAGGGCGCGCGGCCCCCATCACCTGTGGTGACCTTCCCGGGGTGTCTATGCTGAACAGAAATCATAAGAGCGCTGCAACCAGCATGATGAGGGTGGCAAGAAACCCGACGGCCCAGATGATGGAACGCGCGGGCGTCAGGCCAAGGACATAAGCGGGCACATAGAGAATGCGCGCGCCAAGATAGAAACCAGCGCAGGCCTGGGTGACGGGGTTTGAGGCGAACCCAAGCTGGACGGCAATCACGGCGATGGTGAACAGGGCGAGGCCTTCAAAGTGATTGTTCAGCGCGCGTTTGTGGCGGCCAAGCAGCTGGCTTGGGTTCGGTTCTTCATCGCGGTTGCCCATAGTGAATTTGGTGCCGAGTTCTTTGTTCGCGGTCCAAGCATAGGCGCCGAATTGGCACATTTGCAGGATGGCAGCGAGGGTGAGGGCGGTGAGTTCAGTGGTCATTTGGTCTCTCTGAGAAATGCTCTGATTGCAGCGATGGCCAGTAAAGATGGGAACAAAACTGGCAGTAGGGGACTAAGATATGACAAATGCGAGACTGCAAACTCGATAAAACCTTTGAACAGGCGTTCTTTTGCTGTGAGGAGTGAGAAAGCTAAGTCGGCAAGATACAGAGCCATTGCACATCTGAGAATCCATTGTAGCCAGAAGGTTTTGGAGTTTTTCGCAGATGATGCAAATTCCTTCAGAAGTACCGCCCCTAAAATCAGTGGAGTGATGTAAAAGAAGACTGCGGGAAATCCGGCCAAAAACCAAGCTGAAAAAACCGCGACAACACTGCAAAAAAGTGCGATCCAAATGGCGGTCACTGGTGCAATTGAGTTGGTACTCATAGTGGTCTCCAGCCCGGTGGGACACCGGGCAGCGCCTGACCCTCCCCACGGGAGGGCGCTTTCGCACCCACCCAGGGTCAGGCGCTGCCCTATGTGGTTTACAGATCCATCAGCAGGCGGCGTGGGTCTTCGAGCGCTTCTTTGACGCGCACGAGGAAGGTCACGGCACCTTTGCCGTCAACGATGCGGTGATCATAGCTCAGGGCCAAATACATCATTGGGCGGATCACCACTTGGCCGTTGATGGCCATTGGGCGGTCCTGGATTTTATGCATGCCCAGGATGCCGGATTGTGGTGGGTTCAGGATCGGGGAAGACATGAGAGAGCCGTACACACCACCGTTGGAAATGGTGAAACTGCCGCCTTGCATCTCGTCCATAGACAGTTTGCCGTCACGGGCGCGCGCGCCTTTTTCAGCGATCGCTTTTTCGATGCCCGCGAAAGACATGGCGTCTGCGTCACGGATCACAGGCACAACAAGGCCGGTTGGCGTGCCGGCGGCGATGCCCATGTGGACGTAGTTTTTGTAAACCACATCGGTGCCGTCGATTTCGGCGTTCACTTCGGGCACTTCTTTCAGCGCATGCACACAGGCTTTGGTGAAGAAGGACATAAAGCCCAGTTTCACGCCGTGTTTTTTCAGGAACAGGTCTTTGTATTCGTTGCGCAGGGCCATCACCTCGGTCATGTCGACCTCGTTATAGGTGGTGAGCATGGCAGCGGTGTTTTGGCTGTCCTTCAGGCGACGCGCGATGGTTTGGCGCAGGCGGGTCATTTTTACGCGCTCTTCGCGTGGGGCGTCGTCTGCGGCGGATGCTGGACGGGCTGCGGCAACGGGGGCAGGTGCTGCTGCGGGGGCGGATGCGCCTGCGGCAATTGCGTTTTGCACGTCGGATTTCATCACGCGGCCATCTTTGCCAGTGCCTGCAACGGAACCCGGTGCAAGGCCTGCTTCTGCCATGGCTTTGTTGGCGGATGGTGCGTTTTCAACATCTTTGCCGGTGGATGCGGCCGGTGCTGCGGCCGCAGGTGCCGCCGCTGGGGCTGCTGCTGCGCCTGCGCCAGATGTCATGATCGCAAGCTTGCCGCCTGCTTCGACAGTTGCGCCTTCGGGCGCGAGGATTTCTGTGATGACGCCAGCGGCGGGGGCGGGCACTTCGACAGACACTTTGTCGGTTTCCAGCTCACACAGCATTTCGTCCTGCGCAACAGTGTCACCCACAGCTTTGAACCAGCTGGCAACGGTTGCCTCGGACACGCTTTCACCCAGGGTTGGGACCATCACGTCAACGGAACCGCCAGTTGCTGCGGGAGCTGCTGCAGGTGCGGCGGCGGGGGCCGGAGCTGCGCCTTCGCCAGCGGCGATGGTTGCAAGAAGGGCGTCAACGCCAACGGTGTCGCCTTCTTGGGCGATGATTTCGCCCATGACGCCAGCGGCGGGGGCGGGCACTTCGACGGTGACTTTGTCGGTTTCAAGTTCACAGAGCATTTCATCCTGTGCCACCGCGTCGCCTGGCTTTTTGAACCAGGTTGCGATGGTGGCTTCGGATACACTTTCGCCCAGGGTTGGGACACGTACTTCGGTGGTCATAATGATTATCCTTTGATCGTCAGCGCATCATCAACGAGTGCGGCTTGTTGTGCTTTATGTTGGGAGGCAAGGCCGGTTGCCGGAGAGGCAGAGGCAGCGCGGCCAGCATATGTGGCGCGGGCGGCTTTGTGGCCTTTGATACGGGAGAGGACCCATTCGATGTTTGGTTCCATAAAGGACCAGGCCCCCTGGTTTTTCGGTTCTTCCTGACACCAGACCATTTCCGCGTTTTGAAAGCGGGACAGTTCCTGAACCATGGATTGCGCCGGGAACGGATAGAACTGTTCCACACGCATCAGGTAAACATCATCAAGACCGCGATTGTCACGTTCTTCCAGAAGGTCGAAGTAGACCTTGCCGGAACACATCACCACGCGTTTGATTTTGTCATCGGCTTTCAGGTTCGTGTCGGAATTGCCTTTTTGCGCATCGTCCCACAGAACCCGGTGGAAGGAACTGTCGCCTGTGAAATCTTCAATCTCAGACACGGCCAATTTATGGCGCAGCAGGGATTTTGGTGTCATCAGGATCAGAGGCTTGCGGTAATCGCGGTGCATCTGACGGCGCAGAATGTGGAAATAGTTCGCAGGCGTTGTACAGTTGGCAACGATCCAGTTGTCACCGCCACACATCTGTAGGAAACGTTCCAAACGTGCAGAGGAATGTTCTGGACCTTGGCCTTCAAAGCCATGCGGCAGAAGGACAACCAAGCCAGACATGCGCAGCCATTTGCTTTCGCCAGAACTGATGAACTGGTCGAACATGATCTGTGCGCCATTGGCAAAATCGCCGAACTGGGCTTCCCACATCACAAGGGCATTTGGTTCCGCAAGGGAATAGCCATATTCAAAGCCCAAGACCGCGTATTCCGACAGCATGGAGTCGATGACTTCGTAATGCGCTTGGCCTTCGCGGATGTTGTTCAGCGGATAGTAACGTTCTTCCGTGTCTTGGTTTACGATGCCGGAATGACGGTGCGAGAATGTCCCGCGTGTCGCATCCTGGCCGGCAAGACGCACAGGGTAACCTTCGGTTAGAAGGGATCCAAACGCCAGCGCTTCGCCGGTTGCCCAGTCAATGCCCTTGCCTGCCTCAAGCGCTTTGCCTTTGGTTTCCAGCATACGGGCCACGGTTTTATGGGTTGGATAGCCTTCAGGCACGGTGGACAATGCGCCGCCGACTTCCTTAAAGGTTTCGTCCTTAATCGCCGTTGTGCCACGCTGATAGTTGTCATCTTTGGTATCAAGATGGGACCAGCGGCCATCCAGCCAGTCGGCTTTGTTCGGCTTGTAAACTTTACCCGCTTCGAATTCTTCATTCAGATGCGCCTGGAAAGAGGCTTTCATATCCTCAATCTCGCCCTCAGGGATCAGACCGTCACGCACCAGACGTTCAGTATACAGCTGAAGCGTGGTCTTGTGGCCTTTGATGTTCTTATACATCAGAGGGTTGGTGAACATCGGTTCATCGCCCTCGTTGTGGCCAAAGCGACGGTAACAGAAGATATCCAGAACCACATCTTTGTGGAATTTCTGGCGGAATTCTGTGGCAACACGGGCCGCGTGCACAACAGCTTCTGGATCATCGCCGTTGACGTGGAAAATCGGCGCTTCGACCATCATTGCGATGTCGGTTGGATAGGGGCTGGACCGGCTGAAATGCGGCGCTGTGGTGAAACCGATCTGGTTGTTCACAACGATATGCATGGTGCCGCCGGTTTTGTGACCAACGAGGCCAGACAGACCGAAACATTCCGCGATCACACCCTGACCCGCAAAGGCTGCATCACCATGCAGAAGGATCGGCATAACTTTGGTACGATCTTCGTCGTTCAGCTGGTCTTGTTTCGCGCGGACTTTGCCGATGACAACCGGGTTCACGGCTTCAAGGTGGGACGGGTTCGCTGTCAGGGACAGGTGCACAGAGTTGCCGTTGAAATCACGGTCTGAAGAGGCACCAAGGTGATATTTCACATCCCCAGAACCATCGACATCCTCAGGCTTAAAGCTGCCGCCTTGGAATTCGTTGAAGATCGCTTTGTACGGCTTTTGCATGACGTTTGCGAGCACAGACAGACGGCCACGGTGCGGCATGCCGATGATGATATCTTGGACACCCAAAGCACCGCCACGTTTGATGATTTGTTCCATCGCCGGGATCAAGCTTTCGCCGCCATCAAGGCCAAAACGTTTGGTGCCCATGTATTTCACATGCAGGAATTTCTCAAACCCTTCGGCCTCAACCATTTTGTTCAGGATCGCCTTGCGGCCTTCCTTGGTGAACTGGATCTCTTTGCCATAGCCTTCGATGCGTTCCTTCAGCCAGGAGGCCTCTTCCGGGTTGGAAATATGCATGTATTGCAGCGCAAATGTGCCGCAATAGGTGCGCTTCACGATGTCCACGATTTGGCGCATGGATGCGATTTGCAGGCCCAGCACGTTATCAAGAAAAATCGGGCGATCCATGTCTGCCGCGGTGAAGCCATAAGTCGCCGGATCAAGTTCCGGGCGGATGGTTTCGTCACGCATTTTCAAGGGGTCAAGGTTCGCTGCCAGGTGGCCACGGATACGGTAGGCGCGGATCAGCATCAGGGCGCGGATACTGTCGAGAACAGCGCGTTTGATGGCCTCATCAGAAACCTCAACGCCTTTTTCCACGGCCTTGGCTTTGATCTTGTCGCCCGCGCCTTTGGCTTCGGGTTCCGCGGGCCATTCGCCGGTCAGCGCAGAGGTCAGATCATCATTTGGCACAGGCGGCCAATCCATGCGGCCCCATGATGGGCCTGCGGCCTCTGATTGGACATCATTTGCACCATCGCCAAGGGATTGGAAAAACTCTGCCCAGGACGCATCAACCGCAGAAGGGTCATTGGCGTAGCGGGCATACATTTGCTCCAGGTACTCGGCATTATGCCCCTGCATAAAGCTGGTGGCATGAAACTGGTCATTGGGGGACTGGTCGTTCATTGGATGACCTCACTGGGGTTGGGACCGTATTTATTTGTTGTGGATTCGGATGGGTTTATTAGCCAGACTAGCACTGCAAGCCATAGGCCGATGTACATGACGGGAGCGGCGGTTTCGGTGAACCGTACCACGGAAATCCCGACGGTATCGCGATTCAGTATCGGAGCAAAAATTATAAACATAGTTGCAAAAATCAGAGGGATAACCAAGTACCAGCCGGGTTTTCCCGCATCATGTAGGCGCCGCCAACAAGCTGCGCACATTGGGATAAGCAGGGCAACAAAGGCAATTGGGGCAAGCAGAGTGTCCGCATCCAATTGATAATAGACATTGCCGAAACTGTACCGGACGGGCGGTTCCCAATCCGTGTTTGCATACAGCAGGCCATCAAGACTGTCTGCGAGAAATGTCAATGCAATGCAGAAAAAGGCAAATGGCCAAAATTCGTCCCGATTGGCACGCCCTGAAAAGGTGAAGCTTTTTCTAAAGCCTGTTTTGACAGCTTGAAGCGGGGTCATGATGCCACCTCTTGCGGGTTACTGCCCCAGTCATTCACGCCGGGGTCTGATCTGCGTAACAGGGTGGGGGTGATCAGGGCAAATGACAAGCCCGCGATCAGAAGAAGCGGCAGGATCGCCGCATAGAAAATCAGTGCGCCTAGAATGTTATGGGCGGCGGTGCCCAGGGCGATACCGGGGCTGAGGTATGCGTAAAGCGCGCTTTCGCGTGGGCCGGACATGTCACTATGGACGCCTGCCAGATGCGCATCAACACGTAGCGTGGGTAGGGATAGCCAAGCAGCAAGCGCAAGACATGTGAAACACAGCAGATATAGGGCAGCTCCGGTTTTGGCTGAACGCCCCACATCATGAAAACGTTGCACGGTCTTGATCAGCATGAAAGGTAGGGTCAGCACGTAAATCGCAAGGCCAATCATAAAGGCCCGCAGGCCCGTCAAAGGGTTGCCTGCCAACATCATCACATACCCCACAGTCAAAGCACCCGCATGCAAGGCCCAAAACGACCAAAACTCCGCCCGCGTTGCGCGGGTCGTGAGGGTTAGGGCGTTACGTAGGTTGCGGGGTATGGGAGAGGCGATATTCATAGAAACAGGTCTGCCTGGTTGGGAAATTGGGCAGAAGTGCCCCCTCCCCACAAACGGGTGCTTTCGCGGCCGCCTTGGACCAAGCATTGCTTGGCCCATATGTGGAGAGAGGGTTTCATTGTCTTAGCCGATCGCTTTCAGCACAGCTTCGCCAAGGGTGGCGGGGCTGTCTGCGACAACGATACCGGCGGATTTCATCGCTTCGATCTTGTCTTCGGCACCGCCTTTACCACCGGCAACGATCGCGCCAGCGTGGCCCATACGACGGCCGGGAGGGGCTGTACGGCCTGCGATGAAGCCTGCGGTTGGTTTCCAGCGGCCTTTTTTCTTCTGCTCGGCGAGGAATTCAGCGGCTTCTTCTTCTGCGGAGCCACCGATTTCACCGATCATGATGATGGATTGTGTTTCATCATCATCGAGGAACATGTCCAGCACGTCGATGTGTTCTGTGCCTTTGATTGGGTCGCCGCCGATGCCAACAGCTGTCGATTGGCCAAGACCGATGTCTGATGTTTGCTTAACCGCTTCGTATGTCAATGTGCCGGAACGGGACACAACACCAACAGAACCACGTTTGTGGATGTGGCCGGGCATAATGCCGATTTTACAGGCGTCAGGGGTGATCACGCCCGGGCAGTTTGGCCCGATCAGGCGGGATTTGGACCCTTCCAGCGCGCGTTGCACACGCATCATGTCAAGCACAGGAATGCCTTCGGTGATACAAACGATCAGTTCCATCTGCGCGTCAATCGCTTCCAGGATGGAATCCGCTGCGAAGGGCGGAGGCACGTAGATCACGGAAGCGTTGGCTTCGGTCGCGTGTTTCGCTTCGTGCACAGAGTCGAAAACCGGCAGGCCAAGGTGGGACATGCCGCCTTTGCCCGGGGTCACGCCGCCGACCATTTTCGTGCCATATGCGATGGCTTGTTCAGAGTGGAATGTGCCCTGAGAGCCGGTAAGGCCCTGACAGATCACTTTGGTGTTTTCGTCGATGAGGACTGCCATTTGGAGTCTCCTTAGTTTAATTCGATGTCGAGACGCGAAGCGCGTGCTGACAAAACCATTTCTTTTGCGAGATGCTGCGCGCCGTTTATGGCGACCTCTATCAGGCCCAGTTCATGCTGAAATTCTAAGTACTCTGCGCGTTCTTCGGCGCAGGTTGCGTCAAAGAGGATTTGCGCAAGATCGAGCATGTTGTCCTGGTGAGGTTCAAGCATAACAGCATTCGCGCGATAGCAATGTGCCAAAGATGTATAGAGCGTATCCAAATCGGAAGCCTGCACAGAAAATGGTACTGTCATCGCGAGCATAGGCGCTGTTATTGCTTGGCGGACTCTCATTAACCCTTAACCGCTTTCACGATTTTCTCGGCACCGTCGGACAGGTCGTCAGCAGCGATCACGTCAACGTCGGAGTTGTTGATGATGTCTTTGCCAGCTTCCACATTGGTGCCCTCTAGGCGCACAACGAGGGGAACTTGCAGACCAACTTCTTTCACCGCGGCAACAACGCCCTCAGCGATCACGTCACAGCGCATGATGCCGCCGAAGATGTTCACAAGGATGCCTTTGACGTTCGGGTCAGAGGTGATGATTTTGAAGGCTTCGGTCACTTTCTCTTTGGTGGCGCCGCCGCCAACGTCGAGGAAGTTTGCAGGTTCCGCACCATAGAGTTTGATGATGTCCATCGTCGCCATGGCCAGACCCGCGCCGTTCACCATGCAGCCGATTTCACCGTCAAGCGTGATGTAGTTCAGGTCGTATTTAGAAGCCTCGAGTTCTTTCGGGTCTTCTTCGGTCATGTCGCGCAGTTCAGCCACGTCAGGGTGACGATAGATGGCGTTGCCGTCGAAGCTGACTTTTGCGTCGAGCACTTTCAGATCACCGGAATCGGACACGATCAGCGGGTTGATTTCCAGCATTTCCATGTCTTTTTCGATAAATGCTGTGTACAATTGACCCATCAGTTTGACGCATTGTTTGACCTGAGCACCCTTGAGGCCCAAGGAAAACGCGATGCGACGGCCGTGGAATGCTTGGTACCCAGTGGCTGGATCAACAGAGAAGGACAGGATTTTCTCAGGGGTGCTTGCCGCAACTTCTTCGATGTCCATGCCGCCCTCAGTAGAGCATACGAAAGACACGCGAGATGTCTGACGGTCAACCAACAGGGCAAGATACAGTTCAGTTTCAATGCCAGAACCTGCTTCGATATAGATGCGATTCACCTGCTTGCCCGCTGGGCCAGTCTGATGCGTGACCAAGGTGCGGCCCAGCATTTTCTTCGCTTCTTCAGCGGCTTCTTCAACAGATTTGCAAAGACGGACACCGCCTTTTTCGCCTGCGTCAGCTTCCTTGAAGGAACCCTTGCCGCGACCACCTGCGTGGATCTGGGCCTTAACAACCCAAAGTGGGCCATCAAGTTCGCCAGCGGCGTTTTTTGCGTCTTCAGCTTTGGTGACCGGGCGGCCCTCAGAAACGGGTGCGCCGTAAGAACGCAATAGCGCCTTGGCCTGGTATTCATGAATGTTCATGTCATCTTCCGGTTTGTTGCTGCGGTTTCTGGCAGTCAATACGACCTGATCTCGTAAATAAATCGTTTTTTTCCAACAAATGCGTGATCGGCGGATATTTGTTTCTTTTGTGATCACGAAATTTTCTGGTGTGATCACAAAATTGCAAGATCGGAGACTTGTCGAGATTCGTAACGTCACATAGGGTGCGGGTATTGGGGCTTTGGGGTGGAATTTCCTGAAAGCGACCATTCTTTCAGAAACGAAGACATTTATGCCGATGCAAACTGATGCAGATTTTCCAGTGAACGCAGTATCTGACAGCTGGGCTGTCGTTGCAACTGTATGTGAACCGCTGCCTGTGGTGTTGGCATTTGTCGCACATCACCTGTCTTTGGGTGCGGTCGAAGTGCATATTTATCTGGATGATCCCGACGATCCCGCATTCGAAGTGCTGCAGGCCTGTGCCGGGTGCATTGTTACCCGGTGTGACGCTGCGCATATGCGCAGCATTGGCTTTCAGCGGCGTCCTGAAAATCAGAACCAGCGTCAGAAACGCAATGCCAACCATGCTATGAAATGCAGTCAGGCCCAATGGATGGCCCATCTGGACGCGGATGAGCTTATGGTCTTTCCCGGGGAGGTCGGTCGACATCTTGCGGAGGTTTCACAGGAACATGTCTGGGTTCAATTGCCCCATGTCGAACGCGTCTGGACGGCCGGCGATCGTTCCGACACCCTGTTTGATGGTCCATTTCATTTTCGTATGCCGGATCGGCGTGGGTTGACCGAGGGTTTGTATGGGGAGGCCGGATTTCTATTGCACATGGGGCATGTCGGGACGGTTGCCGGGAAATCTTTCGTGCGCTGTGATCGTGATTGCATTCTGGGGATACACCGACCCCGACAGGGAAAATATGAACATCGGAAAGTGCCGCCGCGCACGCAGTTGAAAGGGGCGGCTGTGTTGCATTTTCATGGTGCAACAGCCCGTGCTTGGTTGGCTAAGGTGGCGCGTTACGCTGCCCTGACGGGCGAAACACAAAGAACAATTCTTTCGGTCGCACGATTGCGCTTGATCGAGCGGTTTCTTACTGTGCAGGGAGATCGCGCACGCGAAGACGCCCTGCATCAGGAACTGTTTCATATGTCTGAAGAACAGCTTGATGTGTTGGATTTGCACGGTCTGTTGCAGACTCACCGTCTGAATACAGAAGCGGCCGTCAGGGCATTCTTTCCCGACACCCAGGGCTGCCTGACCCCCACTGATTTCGATGATCTGTTTTATCCCGGGGATGATACTGGGGGGCAGGGCTGACATTCAGATCGTGCGGTTGGCAGGCTTAATCTTCCGGCTGCGGGTAATGTTCATCTAGAAATGCATCATCGTAGCGTTCTAAGCCTTCACAGGCTGTGGGCTGTTTGTCGAAATCAAACTGAGTGAGCGCCACGGGTGTTTGTGTCGAACGCAATTCCAGTTTCTCTACTTCGACAGCTTGAAGAATAGCCCGACCATTCAGCAGTTGACGGAGCAGGTGAAAACCGCGGCAAACAGCCGGTCTGCATATGTGAAGTCATATCCAATGACTTGCAGATGGTAATCCGTATAGCGGATGGTAATCTTGAAATGGCTATGGGTTCGTCCGCAGGCCAAACAGCCCCAGTGGATGGCAATGTTACCATTCGAGAGCTGTTCCAGACTGTCCAAGTCCGTGAGGTTGATGGGCAGGATGATGGCTGCATTGTCCAAAAAACGGGTGCCGGATCCTGTGGAAAAGCTTAGGACGTCAAAGCGTTCATTCAGCGGAAAAATCTGTAACTTGTCGTCGTGGCCGTCACCCGTCAGATCTGCCAGACCTGCGTTGGTTGGGGAAACAGAGACGTATCAATCACCGGTTGGGCACATACAAAAGTGGCCGCAAAAACTGCGGCCACTCCTAAAGATAGAATGCGCAAAAGCATTATTTCGCGAGTGATCCGTCGATTGCGATACAGGCGTCAACCAGACCTTTAACCGCAGCAACGGACGTGTCGAACATTTCCTGTTCTTCCGCGTTCAGTTTGATGTTTACGATTTTCTCAACACCACCGGCACCGATCACGGTTGGAACGCCGACATACATGTCAGATACGCCCAGATCGCCGTCACAGTAAGCCGCACATGGCAGAACGCGTTTCTGGTCTTTCAGGTAAGCTTCGGCCATTTCAATTGCGGATGTCGCAGGCGCGTAGAATGCGGAACCGGTTTTCAGCAGGCCAACGATTTCGGCACCACCATCACGGGTACGCTGAACGATGCTGTCCATTTTTTCCTGTGTGGTCCAGCCCATGTCGATCAGGTCTGGCAGAGGGATACCTGCAACGGTGGAATAGCGCACGGAAGGCACCATTGTGTCGCCGTGACCACCCAGAACGAACGCTGTCACGTCACGCATGGAGACTTTGAATTCTTCCGCAAGGAAGTGACGGAAACGGGCGGAATCCAGAACACCAGCCATGCCGCAAACTTTGTTGTGGGGCAGACCAGAGAATTCGCGCAGTGCCCAAACCATCGCGTCAAGCGGGTTGGTGATGCAGATCACAAACGCGTCTGGTGCGTGTTTCGCGATGCCTTCGCCAACGGATTTCATCACTTTCAGGTTGATGCCCAGAAGGTCATCACGGCTCATGCCGGGTTTACGTGCAACACCAGCAGTCACGATGCAGACATCTGCACCTGCGATATCAGCGTAGTCGCTGGAACCGGACATGTCGGCGTCAAAACCTTCGGACGGGCCGGATTCAGCAATATCAAGCGCCTTACCTTGTGGTAGACCGTCCGCAATGTCGAACAGAACAACGTCACCGAGTTCTTTGACAGCTGCGAGGTGGGCAAGTGTGCCACCGATGTTACCAGCACCGATAAGAGCGATTTTGGGGCGAGCCATGGGATATCTCCATACATTTGACATCTGAGAAATTCTGTCGTCATGCCTAATCCGATTGTCGCATTCGTGCAAGGCGCTGCATCGCGGCAAATCGTGCAACTTGTGGTGAACACCGGGATGCGTTAGCGCTGACAGGGTGGAAACATGCTGGAAATACGTGCCCGATGCCTGACGTTTTTGATGGAACTTTTCTCGCTTTTGCGATCACTGCTGTGTTGTTTGCAGGGATTTCCAAGGGGGGTTTTGGCTCTGGCGCGGCTTTTGCGGCAACGCCATTGCTTGCGCTGATTCTTGAACCGGGGGCTGCAATTGGTCTGATGTTGCCACTTCTTATGTTGATGGACATCACCGCTTTGCGCCCCTATTGGCGGCGTTGGGATGGGGCATCTGCCCTGGCGCTGATCGTTGGGGCGGCACCGGGAATTTTGCTGGCGGCATTGTTATATAAAGTTGCCAACCCAGATTTCTTTCGTGTGTTGATCGGGTTAATTGCGCTGGGCTTTGTGGCATTTCAGCTTGCCCGCGCCCGTGGCTTGATACCGCCTGCTGCACAGCCGATGGGACAGAAGGCGGGTGGTTTCTGGGGGATGATCGCTGGTTTCACCAGTTTTATTTCCCATGCGGGAGGCCCGCCAGCGGCGGTTTTTCTGCTGTCACGTGATCTCGACAAACTGCGGTTTCAGGCCACGACAGTTCTGGTCTTTTGGGCGATCAATCTGATGAAATTTCTGCCCTATGCTATGCTGGGGATTTTCACCCCGCAAAGCTTGTTGGCAGATCTGTATCTTGCGCCATTTGCCGTAATCGGCATTTGGGTCGGAGTTCGGTTGCACCGACTTGTACCGGAGCAACTGTTCTTCGCTTTGACCTATGTTTTTCTGGTTATTACCGGATCAAAACTGATTTTTGATGCGCTGACCTGACTGCGATCCAGTCAAGTGGGTTCATCCAGCGAGGTTGGCAAAAGGTCTTCTTCTAGGGTTTCATAGGCCTGACCAGAGGCAACCACACAGGTCATGCCATTGGGCATCGTGACGGTGATTGTCCATGTTCCGGTGTCAAGGGATGCGAAGGTTTCAACCACCGCATTATTGGCCCCAAGCCCGATGGACTGTCGGCTTTCGCCGTAACCTTCGGCCAGATGGTTCACGACCGTTTCGCGCGCTGCACAGTTCCGTGTGCCTTGGGCATAGCCATGTTGCACAGTCATCAAAATCGCACCAACGGCAAGCGACAGGGCAAGTATATTGTTCTTCATCACTGGTTTCCTTTCGAATGCGGGCGTATTTTACGGCCCATTCTGTTGGGTCAGACTTCAGGCGGCTCTTGCAAAACTGGGCCCCTGTCTGCCCATGGTTTCGCTGGCCCGGTCTGTGATCCGGAGTTTTCCCCTGGCGGTTTGCGCCTGATCATCTGGCATCCGACCCGTTTTGGGCGCTCTGACCTTCAACAACTGCATTCCAGCCTGCCGTAGAGGCACAAAAAAGTAGTTAATTCACCGTGCGCGCCTGCATAATTCCGGTTTTTCTGCGCTGCGGCAAATTCATGCTTGCCAAATTGTGCAGATTTGGTGATTTTTGCGCAACTTTATTACAAGGCAGAATCAAATGACCCTGAACCGTCCCCTGCGCTCTGTGCTCTACATTCCGGCTTCTAAAGAACGTGCCCTTGAAAAGGCCCGTGGCCTGAACTGTGACGCAATTATCTTTGATCTTGAAGATGCAGTTGCGGTTGATGAAAAGGAAAATGCCCGCGCGCTATTGGGGGAAACTCTGAAAACCGGGGGATATGGCAAGCGCATGAAGATCGTGCGGATCAACGGGTTTGACAGTGCTTGGGGCAAAGATGATGCGATCGCTGTTGCCACCATGGATGCGGATGCCGTGCTTTTACCAAAGGTTGAAACGGTCGCACAGCTGGATGCTTTGACCGCGATTACGGGTGACATGCCGATCTGGGCGATGATGGAAACCCCGCGTGGGATGATGAATGCGGCTGCCATCGCGGCGCATCCAATGATGCAGGGATTTGTCATGGGGACAAATGATCTGGCCAAAGAGCTAAACACGCGTTTTCGTGCAGACCGCCTGCCGATGATGGCGGGTCTTGGTCTGTGTCTGCTGGCCGCGCGTGCGGAAGGCATCGCGGCGATTGATGGTGTCTATAATGCGTTCAAAGATGAAGACGGCTTGCGTGCGGAATGCGAGCAGGGGCGTGACATGGGCTTTGATGGCAAAACCCTGATCCATCCGGCGCAACTGGCGATCGCCAATGAATGTTTCGCGCCGTCTGAGGCCGAGGCAGATCTTGCCCGCCGTCAGATCGAAGCTTTCGAAGCTGCCGAAGCCGCCGGTGAAGGGGTGGCCGTGGTCGATGGGAAAATCGTTGAAAATCTTCACATCGTGACCGCAAATCGTATCCTTGCGCAGGTCGAAGCCATTGCCGAAATGGCGTGATGCTGTAGGTGTAGCGCAAATTTACATCTCGGAGACTTCGCCATGATCCTTCTTCTCGCCGGTCTTGCCCTGTGGTGGGGTGCCCATCTTATGAAACGTCTCGCGCCTGCGACACGTGCCAATCTGGGGCGCGGCCCTATCGCCATTGCGATCCTGCTGTCGGTTGTTCTGATGGTTGTCGGCTATCGTATGTGGGACAGTTTTGATCTGGTTGTGGTGCCGGTGTGGCTGCGCCACCTGAACAACCTGATGGTGCTGATCGCGATTTATCTGATGAGCCCGGCGGCGAAACGCGGTGTGTTTCTGAATGGTGTCCGCCACCCAATGCTGATTGGTTTCAAGCTGTGGGCGTTGGCGCATCTCATGGTGAACCCGGATCCGGCGTCTATCGTGCTGTTCGGCGGCTTGCTGGCCTGGGCCGTGGTTGAGGTGATTGTGATCAACCGTGCGGACCGCGACTGGACCCGCCGCCCAAGTGGCAAACTGGCGATGGATGCGATGTTTTTTGTGGCCTCAATCATTCTGATGGGTGTGATCGGCATGATCCATATGCACATCGGCCCTATGCCATTCGGAGGATAACCCTATGAAACTTTACCGTTTATTAACTGAAGAAGACACATCTGCCTTTTGTCATAAAGTATCCGAAGCCATCTCTAAGGGCTGGGAACTTTATGGCGACCCGACCTACGCCTTTGATGCGGCCAATGGCGTGATGCGCTGTGGGCAGGCCGTCACGAAGGACGTCGACGCCGACTATCACCCCGAGATGAAACTGGGAGCACAGTAATGAAAACCAACACGGGCCGATTTTTTGAGGATTACAAGCTGGGCGAGGTCATTCCCCACGCTGTGCCGCGTACTTTGTCTGGTGGTGAACGTGCCGCCTATACGTCGCTGTATCCGACGCGGTTTGCGCTGACGTCTTCTGATGAATTTGCCCGTGTTTCTGGCCTGGCTGCCGCGCCGCTGGATGAGTTGATTGCCTTCCACACGGTGTTTGGCAAAACTGTACCTGATATTTCCCTGAATGCGGTGGCCAACCTTGGTTATGCTGAGGGGCGGTGGCATTTGCCGGTGTATCCCGGTGATACCCTGCGGTCGGAAAGCGAAGTCATTGGTTTGAAACAAAATTCCAACGGTAAAAGCGGTGTCGTCTGGGTGCGCACCCGTGGTCTGAACCAACGGGACGAACTGGTGTTGGATTATGTGCGTTGGGTCATGGTGCGTAAGGGCGATCTGGATGCAGATGCCCCTGAAACCACGATCCCGGATCTGGCAAAAACCGTGTCTGCCGATGATCTGGTGATCCCGGCTGGGCTGGATTTCAGCAACTATGATTTTACCCTTGCGGGCGAGGCGCATCGCTGGGGCGATTATGAGATCGGTGAGGTGATTGACCACGTCGATGGCGTCACCGTGGAGGAGGCCGAGCATATGATGGCGACGCGGCTTTGGCAGAACACCGCCAAAGTGCATTTCGACGCCACCAACCGCCCCGACGGCAAACGCCTGATCTATGGCGGTCACGTGATTTCTATGGCGCGGGCCTTGTCTTTCAACGGCCTCGCCAACGCGCAAATGATCGTCGCACTGAACGGCGGCGCACATGCCAACCCGTGCTTCTCAGGCGATACAATCCGCGCCTGGACAGAGGTTCTGGACAAAGTTGAAACCAGCGCTCCTGGTGTCGGTGCCATTCGATTGCGTTTGGTTGCTACCAAAGGTGAAGCTGGTGACCTGCGCGGCGAAGACGGTAAATACCTGCCTGATGTTTTGCTCGATCTTGACTATTGGGCGTTGATGCCAGTGTGATTGCAGTTCCCCGAACACCGGTCATCCGCATGGTGTTAGGGGCATTGATCTATATTTTTCTTGTGCCATGGGTAGTTTTCGGCAATCGTTTGGGCATGATTAAAGATAGATATGGAAGTGCCTTGTTCTCCGAAAATACCATTACAGTTTTTGATCCATCTTTGGATTACGATACAGAAGTTTTTGAAGATACCTTGGGCCTGAAATTACGCGACTTTGATCGCGAACTATATGCGGAAGCATATGAGGTTGATTTTGGTGCCGGGGCTGATTGGCCCTCTGTTGCATACGCAGTTCTAGAGAATTTAGTGCCATTTTCTGCGATTGCAGGAGCTTTCTTTTTAGGAGAACGGATCGAAAAATCTGTGCATGCGTGGACGCGGATGGCTTCTGCTTTATTGTCCTGTATCCCGGATGGTGGATTTACTGACGCCAATGGAGCGGCACTTCTCGCACTTGAGAAAGTATCTGAGCATGTTGGTTGCTCTGAAGTTTCATTGCTTGCGTATACCTGGGTTGATACAGAAGTTGCGTTTTTTGATGAGCCAGACAAGGCAAAGGCTGCCTTTAATCTAATAGAAAAACTTGACGAGATCGAGCCACGAGAGAAGCAGTTTAAGGGTGGTCTGCATGCCTATCCGACTTTCCTTTTCAAGTTTGAGGCGGGTGATGTGCAAGTTTTGGCGGCCGTTAAGCAGAAAACTGTAAGCTTAGTGGAGTTATAGCTTCTTGAGGTGTCAGTTACGGTTAGATCATTTAGCTTCAGGCGTTAGCAGTAGCAATTCTCACCATTTGTGATCACGAAAAAACTTACTGTGATCACAACGCGGTAAAATTATCGCGATTTGGCAAAATACCGCGACGAAAATGGAAAAAAGCGCAGCTAGAGGTGTGACATTCGGGAAATATTCAGTATTGATGGGTGAAATCCGGCTCAGGCGGCGTTTTTCCGCATGATTCCGACATGTCCTGCCGGCAGGCCTGCAGGGCCAACATAAGGCAGACCAACCGCAAGGGGGCACCCACATGGCTGACGTAAACCGGGGTAACCGGCCGCTATCGCCGCATCTGACGATTTACCGTCCACAGTTCACATCTGTGACTTCTATTTTAACCCGTATCACTGGCAATGCTTTGATCGTTGGCACGCTGCTGACCGTTTGGTGGTTGATCGCCTTGGCGTCCGGTCCGGACTATTTTGAATGCGCGAATGCGGTCATGACCTCTTGGTTTGGCAAGCTTGTGATGCTCGGGTCTCTCTGGGCGCTTTGCTATCACTATATGGCGGGTTTGCGTCATCTTTGGTGGGATTCAGGTCGCGGGTTTGAGCTGGATAAAGCCAAGACCCTTGCCATCGTCGTTGTTGCGGGGTCGTTCGTTTTGACGATCCTTGCCCTGCTGATCATATAAGGGAGCGTTGAACATGTCTTTTCTCACCGACCGTAAACGCGCCAACGGCCTTGGATCTTCCAAGTCCGGCACGGCACACCACTGGCAGATGATGATTGGCTCTACCGCGCTGATCCTGCTGGTTCCGTTGTTTATCTATGTCTTTGGGTCCGCAATTGGTCTTGGCTATGAAGATGCGATTGCGCATTTTGCCAAGCCGTTCAACGCCATCATCACTGGCCTGACCATCACCGTTGGCATGATCCACTTTCGCCACGGTGTTCAGATCATGCTGGAAGACTATGTGCATGGTCACACACGGACCTATCTGATCGCGGGCGCCGCCTGCCTGAGCTACGGTCTGATTGCCGTTGCCCTTTTCGCTCTCGCCCGTATCGCGCTGTAAGGAATTAGAACAATGGCAGCATATGAATATGAAACCCACGAATATGACGTGGTGGTTGTCGGTGCCGGTGGCGCAGGTCTGCGCGCAACCCTTGGCATGGCAGAACAGGGTCTGAAGACCGCCTGTATTTCCAAAGTTTTCCCAACCCGTTCCCACACGGTTGCGGCGCAGGGCGGTATTGCCGCGTCTCTGTCAAACATGGGCCCGGACAACTGGCAGTGGCATATGTATGACACTGTGAAAGGGTCTGACTGGCTGGGTGATACGGATGCGATGGAGTATCTCGCCCGTGAAGCCCCCAAAGCGGTGTATGAGCTGGAACATTACGGTGTGCCGTTCTCACGTACCGAAGAAGGCAAAATCTATCAGCGTCCTTTCGGTGGTCACACCACTGAATTTGGCGACGGTCCCCCCGTACAGCGGACCTGTGCCGCGGCAGACCGGACCGGTCACGCGATCCTGCACACGCTGTATGGTCAGTCCGTGAAGCATAACGCTGAATTCTACATCGAATATTTCGCCATTGATCTGATCATGTCGGAAGACGGTCAGTGTCAGGGTGTTGTCTGCTGGAAGCTGGACGACGGCACCATTCACGTGTTCAACGCGAAGATGGTTGTGCTGGCGACCGGTGGTTATGGCCGTGCATATTTCTCTGCAACCTCTGCCCACACCTGTACTGGTGACGGTGGCGGCATGGTGGCCCGTGCGGGTCTGCCTTTGCAGGATATGGAATTTGT